>NZ_JAVRBS010000001.1:462961-614129 GCF_034531155.1 Nostoc sp. ChiVER01
AATTGCATCTCCCGTTAACTCTAATTGAGTAAGATTGCAGAGACTAGCTAAGGGGCTAAGGTCGCTAATTGCATCTCCCGTTAACTCTAATTGAGTAAGATTGCAGAGACTAGCTAAGGGGTTAAGGTCGCTAATTGCATCTCCTGTTAACACTAATTGAGTAAGATTGGAGAGACTAGCTAAGGGATTAAGGTCGCTAATTGCATCTCCCGTTAACACTAATCGAGTAAGATTGGAGAGACTAGCTAAGGGGCTAAGGTCGCTAATTGCATCTCCGATTAACACGAATTTAGTAAGATTGGAGAAACTAGCTAAGGGGCTAAGGTCGCTAATTGCATTTCCCCATAACCTTAAATCAGCAAGATTGAAGAGGCTAGTTAAGGGGCTAAGGTCGCTAACTGCATGTCCGATTAACAGTAATTCAGTAAGATTGAAGAGACTAGCTAAAGGGCTAAGGTCACTAATTACTATGCGGTTTAATTCTAATTGAGTAAGACCATGAATATTATTAGTTTCAAAAACTATTTCTAACTTAGTCAAATTCGCCAGATTTTTGAGAGGGCTAAAGTCTGCTAATAGTGGATTTCTTATGCTCAGAACAGAGATATTGTTAAGATACTCAAATCCCTCCCATGATTTTAAATTAAAAACGTATAATTCATTGAGATGAGATAATACAGTATGAGCATAACTACTCCGATCAAAGGCATCCCAAGCTTTGCATAATTCTTTAGTTAACTCATAACGAGTATTTGTTGCATAATCTACATAATCAGCCAACACCTGCATAGCAGTTGAACTACCAATCTTGGCTAATGCTGCGACACACCGAGCCATTTCTTCTGAAGAGTAGTTTGGTTTTGGGGCAAGCAAGCGTGCGATCGCATCCCCAGCTTTAGCAACCATTACCACCTCGTCATCATCTTTGGGAGGTAACAACGCCTCCGCTTTTTCAATTACTTTAGCACGCACTTCTGGATCGACCTCTACGGTTGTTTCTAAACACGCCACCGCTAACAAATGCAAATAATGGCGTTTCTCTGGCATTTTGTTACCCATTGCAAGCAACTTTTTTAGCAATTTTTTACGCTCTATGGGGCGAGCTAACCCTGCCGCCACAATAATTGCTTCCCGCCATTGGTCGTTATCAGCGCGCTCTAGTAGTACATTGAGGCTATCTTCATCAAGTGCTGCATTTGCTGCAAGAAACTCTTGAAAAGTGCGGTGTGCAAAATCAATTTTCCCTGTTACTGGTTGCCGTAAAAGTGCAGCTCTCTCCACAAACAGAGCGCGTATCTGTTGCCCAGTAACTTCTTTGGGAAAGTCCATCCTTGGTAGGCGACGCGAGAAATGTGCATCAGCTCGGTCTATTTCAACGTCAGAATAATTGTTTTCCATCATCCAATAGGCAAAAGATTGAATCAATGCCAATTTCTGACTATCAGATAAACCCCTGGGGTAAGAGTCATCAAGTTCGAGTCTTATTTTACGCCCGCGATCGCGGTTATTCAATAACATATCAATACATTGTTTGTAAAGATTGATACGTTCTGTAGGCAAATTTTCACGCCGTTCTCTATGCAGGGCACAAATCATCGCACATAGTAATGGTGTGGTTGCCAGTCGTCTCAATTCAGGACGTAGATGCAAGAGACGTTTGAGGTCATTAGCTGTACTGGACAAGTCAATCTGTTGATCTTCTGGGCGACAAGCATCAAGTAGGGCATTATGCCACTGAGTAACAAATTGCTCAATATCACTAGGACTCATAGGCTGTAGTGACAGATTGAGAAATCCTTCTTTCTCTGTCCACCTTTCCCACTCGTGCCACGTTTCTCCTTGGCTGTCCTTTAATCCAGTAGGACGTGATGTAACAATATAACGTGCATAAGGATAGGTTGCCATTAAGTCAGCAAGAGCATCAAGAAAATCTTGGCGCTTGTGCCGTGGTAGCTCATCCACCCCATCAATTAATACCAATGCATATCCATCCTTAAGGCATTGGTGTACCCAACCTTTGGGCATAGTATCGGTAATATTAGGTGCATGGAGTTTTGGAAACTCTTCTGGTGTGGGGAAATCTGTATCTACGAAAGACCTTAACCGAATAAAAAATGGTGTTAGCCAATTCCAAGACTCCAAGACAGATGGAAAGTCTTGTTTGGCAGCACGTACCGCTAGCCATTGAAGAAGTGTACTTTTGCCAGCACCAGCCTCACCCCGAATCACTATCTTTCGGCAGGCGACAAGCGTCTCATTTACCAGAGATGTCTGTAACCTTGTGGTTTTATCATCTTTTTGACTATGAACTGCTATTTCTTCCGTTAGGCTTCTACTAAAAATTTCTGCCTCTTGATTCTCTTCTTCTCGTCCATGCTGTGTTGCTGACAGAGTTATATAGGCTGTGCTGAGGCTTTGTTGAGTGGCTATGTCGTCCATTGGCCCCATACCAAACACCTCCAGCTTATCTAGTTTGCGGATGATAGCATCTCGATATTTTGTCTCAAAATCAGTTTTTTCTCGTTGAGACTGCTCCTTTAATGTTTGGTGATGTGTGATAATCTCTTCCAAGCGATGCAAAGTTTCTGTAGTCGCAGCAAGAGTAAAATTTTGCAGTTGTGGTGCTAGTTCTATGATGCCTTTGCTTACTTCTTCCAAAATCCGCTCATAGAGAGCAGTTTCATTGCGATCAAAGTGTTTGCAAGCCTTTGGATAAGCACTGCGGAGATTTGGCGTTAAGCGTTTTGCATCTAGATTAAAACTCATCAGCAACTCATTCGTTACCTCAGCCCGTTGCAATGTTTCCGCAATTTCCGTTTTAATCGCTGTGCGACTGTTTTCGCTCAGGTTTGCGGCTTCCAGGTCGAAAATAGGCTCTACCTGTTCTACTATCTGCTGGGCAATCTTTTCAGTAATTCTTTGTGTTTTTTCTTGGTCACTCGGATTAGTAATAAAATTTTTAATTTTGTCTACTATATTTTCTTTAACTGCCTTCTCAGATGAGAGATTTTGTAACCAAGTAGAAAATATGAACTTTGCAATAGCAGGGCAGACGATGGAAATAAGGGATTGCATTACAGCCATGAGTATGAGTCCAATGTATAATTCGTTATGTAATTCAATTTCTATACAAGTGATTAAACGTTTTCATTAAAAATTAAATATATATTGATTGGCAGAGATAATTTTATTGTCATGAGGATATTAACGTGATTAATTTACATATTAAACATTTATGCTTTGTAGTACCAAATAATTAGCTAAAAGCTATACAAACCCCGAATTTCTCAAAAGGCTTGAAGAAATAGGGGTCGACAACTGCCAAAATTCATATTGCAAAACAATTCCAGTAGTTCTAAGTATTTTTGTGGTCAACATTTACTTACTGCGAAACTTCGCGCATTTAACGTAGACCCAGCATCAGAAGAATTAGAAGAACTACAACGTGCAATTAGTAGTGCTTCCCCTTACCAGGAGATTTTTGCAACGGTTTATAAGTGTTTATCTCGACTACCTTAGTCATGACATTATTGCAAGAAAGCATCATGGAGATACTTATACAGTGAAAGCATTAATTGAACTGGCTGCCTAAGTGGATACCACCAACATCGGTAGTTGGACTGCTCTAGCGATCGCAGCAACCAGAGGCGATCTGGAAACTATGACAGATAATTTTATTGGAATAAATTTATTAATCCGCGCCGGGGCGACAGGGTGAACTATGGACAAGGGAGAAGAGTTTTCCCCTCTGCCCCCCGCACCCCGCCCCTCTGCCTCTTTTCCATGCCCAATGCCCTATCCCCATTAAAATCAAAATCGTTTGTGCAAACTGAGTGCAAATTTCTCTGATTACATTAAAATTTACAAATCTTGATGTTCATCGTTACGCGCTCATAAGAAAATGATCATAATAAAGCGAGATAAAACGCCTAAAAAGCTTGAGCATCTAGGAAATAACAACTTCCATGCTTAGAAAAGCTGGCAATTTGAGTTGCAACAAATTAATCCAGCAGTTTGATTGGACTGGGTGAGCAATCTGAAATTTATTTATAAATCGAAACAATTTTCTTAAACTTTCGTTAACAGGAGAAACAATTAATGCCATTTGGACCAGCTTCACGCCTGGGAGTAAGTTTATTTGATGAAACCCCTCCCGTTGAGTGGGTATCAGGTCGCTCACAAGAAGAAGCAGAAACAATCATTCGGGCAGTCTATCGGCAAGTATTAGGCAATGCCTATGTGATGGAAAGTGAGCGGCTCACTGTGCCCGAATCCCAATTTAAGCGAGGTGAATTGAGCGTCCGCGAGTTTGTTAGAGCAGTAGCTAAATCTGAACTCTATCGTTCTCGCTTTTTTACCAGTTGTGCCCGCTACCGGGCGATCGAACTCAACTTCCGCCATCTGCTGGGTCGTCCACCGCTAGATTTAGAAGAAATGCGGGTACACAGCACCATTCTTGATACTCAAGGGTTTGAAGCTGAGATTGATTCTTATCTCGATAGTGATGAGTATCAGTCTACCTTTGGTGAGAACATTGTGCCTTATATCCGAGGCTACAAAACCGAAGCTCTTCAAAGTATGGTGCAATTTACTCACACCTTCCAGTTGGTGCGGGGTGCTTCTAGCAGCAGCCTGAAGGGTGATCTGTCGGGCAAAGCTCCCAAGCTTAATTCCTTAGTAATTCAAAGCACGCCTACAGCAGTAATTTCACCTGCTAGTTCTGGGGCAACCTTCTCTCCACCTCCTACTGGTGCCCGTACTCGTCTTGGAGTCGATGCTAGTGCTGGTGGTAAAGTTTACCGCATTGAAGTCACAGGTTATCGTGCCAAAACCTTCAATAGTATTTCCAAGTTTCGCCGTTCCAACCAAGTCTTTCTGGTGCCTTACGAAAAGCTCTCTCAAGAGTATCAGCGCATTCACCAACAGGGCGGTGTGATAGCAAGTATCACTTCTGTATAAATTCGGGTGCAAACTTAAAAAATTAAGGAGCATAAATTTCAATGGCATCCCAGACAATTCTTGAACTTTGGCCCGCTAGTGACTTAGAGGAAGTTCAAACTATCATTCGTGCAGTTTACAAACAAGTTTTAGGCAACCCTCATGTCATGGATAGTGAGCGGTTGGTGACAGCAGAATCGCAATTGTGCGATCGCTCCATCACCGTGCGGGATTTTGTTCGCGCCGTCGCCAAGTCTGATTTTTATCGTACCCGCTACTTCGAGTCTTGCGCTCCCTACCGTTTTGTAGAACTTAACTTTCTGCACTTGCTTGGTCGCGCACCCCAGGATCAACGAGAAGTTTCCGAGCATATTGTTCGCACTGTCGCCGAAGGTTATGATGCTGAAATTGATTCCTACATCGATAGTAGTGAATATCAAGCAGCCTTTGGCGAAAACGTAGTACCCTACGATCGCGGTAAAAGCAGCGAAGCCAACTTCAAGCAAGTGGGCTACAATCGAATGTTTGCTATTGATAGAGGCCCTGCTCAAATTGATAGCTCAGTCAAATCTGCACAATTGGTCTATGCTATTGCTACCAACAGTGCCAATGCCATTAATGCCTCTTCGTCTACCGTCATTGGTTCTGGCACCGAAAAACGTTTCAAAATCGTAGTGACAGGTTCCAAATTCGACGGCCCCCGCCGCATCAGTACAACTGAGTACATTGTTCCAGCTAGTAAAATGACCCCGCAAATTCAGAGGATTCATCGTACTTCTGGCAAAATTGTCAGCATTACTGAAATCGCATAGCGTTTTCCAGGGTAGGCAACAATACTTCTCGGTTAATGGGAAAAGGGCAAAGGGAAAGGGGAAAGAAAAAAGCTTTAACCCTTACCCTTTTCCCCAAACCCCATTCCGAGTTAAAAATGCTTAACCGAAAAGTATTGGGGTGGGCAATGCCCACCAAGACAATTAACTTTTTTAATTTACAATTTTTCAAAAAATCACACGAAAATCTTAAATTTAGGAGGCATTAACATGGCACTTTGGATAGAAACCGAATCTGTTGAATTACGCCCCAACGCTACTGAGGATGATCTGCAAGGCGTGATCCGAGCAGTGTATCGGCAAGTTTTGGGCAATGCTCATGTATTTGATAGCCAACGGCTTACCAGTGCAGAGTCTCAATTGCGGAATGGTGACATTACTGTTACTGGCTTTGTCAGAGCCGTAGCTCAATCTGATCTATACCGTTCGCTGTTTTTTGAAACTTCTTCTCCCTATCGTTTTATCGAATTAAACTTCAAACATTTGCTCGGTCGCGCCCCGCAAGATCAAGCTGAAGTGGCGGAACATGTCCAAATTTACAACACTCAGGGTTACGCAGCAGAAATCAACTCCTACATTGATAGCAATGAATATATCAGGAGTTTTGGCGATAATATTGTACCCTCTGCCCGTGGTAATCGTACCCAAGCTGGGGTCAAGAATGTCGTTTTTAACCGTAGCTTTGCCTTGATGCGGGGATTTGCTGCCAATGATTTGGGCAAATCAGCAAAATTGATTAGCGACATTGGCACTAACCTAGCTACCAAAATTGTTTCCCCGCCTCGTGGTTCCGGTGCTATCAGCAATACAGGGAAGCGGTTCCGCATCGCTGCCTCCAAAGCCAATTCTGGTGTTCGGGTGAATAAAAGCATGGCAACATTTGACGTGGGATACAACCAGCTAGCCAAAAAAATTCAGAGCATCCAGAAAACAGGAGGCAAGATTCTTAGTATCACCGAAATAGCTTAACGCTACTAATGGAGAATTTCCTAGCCTCTAACATTTTGTATATGGATGATCTGTAAGGGTAAATTGGGAGATTCTCCAATTCAAAAGCAAATAGCTAAAAACACAAACCAAAGAGTTGATGAATATTACAGAATTTGTTAGAAATTCTATTGGGCGTTGGCGATCGCAACGCAGTGCCCATCATTTAGCATTCGGTCACTTTGAAGCCGTACAGTCTGAGATAGATATCATTGCTCTCCCAGATGATGATCCGGCAGTAATTGACTTGTGTAAAAGCTATAACATTGATCCTCAAACAGTTGTTTCTCCTTTTCGGATGAGTTGGGAAGGCCAATCAGACTGGGATGACAATGAAATCAAAGGTAGTTGCGTCCTAGTTCCTATCCCCGATCCAACTCATCCCCATCGTGGTAAACTTTTGCGCGATCAAGGCTATGCCGAAACGATCGCAGCAGCTGGCGATTATTACTTAACAGAAGACAGCACATTCGTGCTAGTCACCACCTACGATCACGCCGCCGCCGAAGAAAAGATATGGTTTGTCAACCCCAATGTCCGTTGTCGGGTTTCTCTAATTAAAACCAGCGCTGGTACAGGAGTTGTCACTGCCTCTTTTTCTTCCGAAATCCGCCAGAATATTCACAAATAAACTAGATATAAAAATGGCTTTCTAAATATTTTTGGTCATATATATACAACGTCAGAGCGTGCAGTTTCAATATGAACTGACCACGTTAGTTTCGTTATGTCATTAGTCTTGCAATAGACACTTTTGCCATAGCTTAAGGTCATAATTTTGAATTTTGCAGAAAGTGCGGTCTTGGGCAAAGTCTAAGAAGTAACTTTACAAAACAAATTCTGTATTGTTTATTTATCCTTATCTACTTATGAATTCTTCACCACCACATATCCGCGACAGTACATCGAATCATTTAATTACCCTAGCTCGTTGGATGTCAGGGGATTTCAGCAATTATAAACAGGCATTTGAAAATCCTAAAGATTACGCTCATATTCACGTATTATTTCGTCCATTACCATTTGAATTCTTCTCAGGAATCGGGCTTTATTCAGAACAGGTTTATGACTATGATTTGTGGAGACCTTATAGACAGGGAGTACATCGCTTAGTAGCTCGTGGCGATGAGATTTATATCGAAAACTACAGTTTAAAAAATGCCCTTTTCTATGCTGGTGCAGCCCGTGAGTTAAGCATTCTTAAAACCATCACCCCAGATTGTATCGCACGTAGATATAACTGCTCGATGATTTTCAAACGCGAGGGAGATAGATTTATAGGCGCTGTTGAGCCTGGAAACTTATGCTTGATTGAAAAAAATGGCTGCCAGACTTATCTCGATAGTTACGTTGAAATCACAGAAACTACTTGGGTAAGCCTAGATAGAGGGCTAGATGTCAATACACACGAGCAGGTTTGGGGATCTACCTTTGGGGCTTTGCGATTTGAAAAGCGGGAGGGTTTCGCCCATGAAGTCCCAAACATCCTATGATCTTTCCCTGCCTAATCTGGCCATTAAAGCGAATATGCTACCCCCAGAAGCGCAGAAAAAAATGCAGTGCTGGATTCGCAGCAGGCATTTAATTTGTTCAGGTCATTTCTTTGTTTTTGAAACCGTAGATTATAGTGCTATTGAGCGTTTTTCCCAATGTGTGGGAGCGTTAGGAGGAACTATTATTTCGGTTGACCCAAGTAATAAAATTTGGATGGGCGATCATCGTCAAGTGATCCTATATCAGGCAAGAGCCAGTTTGCATACACCCTGCCACAATTTGAAACAATATTGGATAAAATACGGAGGCTTTCGCACCCGATTTGATGAGCAGGCTTAAAGTTAGTAATCGCAAAGTTTTCCTCAAAAGCGATCGCCAATCATGGACTACGTGGGAGCAATGCGATTTTGTGAGGTGGGCAAGCAGGGGAGGCAGGGGAGGAAAAATAAATTAAGTGTATTTTGAAATATTTATAGTAGCACATGTTACTAAATTCTCTCTTTACTCCCCCTGCTCCCCCTGCTTCAAAAAGCGATGATTTCACATTTTCGCGTTGCTCCCGGACTACGTATACCTTAGTTACTAATAATATAAAATATAAAAGTAAGATTACTCAGAATAGTTTTATGGTTTCTCATACTGTGGCTGGACGGGGTAAATGGCTAAAAAGCATTTAGAACTTAGAAGGAAGAAGTACTTCAAACTAAGTTCACAAATAGCTCAGTTAGATAATGCACAATTGCGTTATTTGTTTGACAATAGTGAGTCGAATGAGTCAAGCACGGGTTGGGGGATGAATCACACCATCGTCCTTGGGAAATCCAAGGTCTTTGTGAAACGTATTCCGGTTACAAACATCGAATTTGACAACCTGTTCTCCACCAGAAATATTTATAACTTACCAACTTACTGTAACTACGGCTTCGGTTCCACTGGTTTTGGGGTCTTCCGGGAACTTGTTACCCATATCAAGACAACCAACTGGGTATTGTCGGGAATAATTGCCACCTTCCCATTGATGTACCATTATCGGATTATTCCTTTCTCTGGGCAGCGTGCAGATGTCGATAGTTCACGTCTAAAAGGTTACGTGGAGTACTGGGGTAATAGTGCCAACGCCGGAAATTATGTGTTAGATAGAGCGAACGCCAACTATGAGTTGCTTTTGTTTCTAGAGTACATACCGCATGTTCTGGAAACATGGCTGCTCTTAAACCCCAACAAACTTCAAAAATCCCTGGACGATTTACGCACAACGATTAACTTTTTGAGAACGAAGGGAATCATCCACTTCGATGCACATTTTCGCAACATCCTCACTGACGGTAAACAGATATATTTGACCGATTTTGGTTTGGTACTGGACAAGAGTTTTACGTTGACTACAGATGAAGAGTTTTTCTTTAAGCAGAACACATTTTACGACTATGGAGAAGTCCTGCGAAATCTTGGTCATCTTATTAGATCGTCCTATGATTTATGTTCAAAGAACGATAAACGCAAAATTATGGAAAAATATGGTATAAAAGAAGGCTTAAAACCTTATGAACTGAGGTCTATATTACTCGACAACATCGAGCAGATACATGCTGATGGGGTGATGAAGTTAGATGAGTTCTATGTTGCCAGCATCGTCAAGTACCGCAGCATCATTGCGCTGATGCAAGACTTCTTTTCTGATATGTGGGAAAATAACAACAAGGACACAAAACTTCCTCACGCAGAACTACAGCTGCTGCTCAAAGAGACAGGCTTTCTTCTTGGTGTTGGAACCCACGCCAGATAGCTGCCATCATTGGATAAAAATATACATATTTTGAGTATTTGATCAACTATCAAAACTGTGATTCTTGCAAATAGTCGAAATCCTGCATCTTGCTGCATTATCGCTTATGTTTTTAAAGTATAAAAATGTTCGTGCTATTATTTGAGCAGCGTTGTATGGAAGAGAATGAGAAACGAATTCTTGACTCATGGCAAATGAATGCTTTGTTATGGACACAAGCAATTCGTAATAAACAGATTTATAGTCGTGCGATCGCCACAGATGCCGCTATAGTCAAAGCAATAAGCCAACTTAATCCAAAAACATTTTTAGATATTGGATGCGGTGAAGGATGGCTGTCTCGACAGCTTTTTTCTTTAGGATTTGATGGCTGGGGTGTTGATTTTTGTGCCGATCTCATTGAGGCAGCAAGGCACAGTGGTGATTCTCGCTTTGTTGTCTGTTCGTACTCGGATCTTGCATCACAAAGATTTAGCACCATCAACTATTTCTCTTGCTTTATTTGCAACTTTTCAATTCTAGGCGAATGCGCTGTTGATGAGATTGCCAAGGCAGGCCATAATTTGTTAGAGGACAAAGGCAAAATAATTATTCAAACGCTTCATCCGATAATTGCTTGCGGTGATACATACTCCAATGGGTGGCGCGAAACTTCATGGCAAGCAATTGCAGACCAGCCATTTCACCCTACTCCTGGTTAAGGGGCGTAAGCGCCATATCGTTGTAGACTCTCAAGGATTATTAATTGGCGTTTTAGTGACCGAAGCTAATGCCTCAGAACGTTTAGGTGCAGTGGCTGTACTAGATGAAGCCTTAGCCTTAACTGAACTGTATTAAGTTATATTTACTGCCTTAACGAGCAATATTCACTACTTGCCAAAATAGTTTTGGTGCAATCAAGTAAATTGATAAAACGTATACGATGATACCTACAAATATGGAAACACTTAGTAATGCTAAAGGACTGATTAATGTAGAGCAGAAAAATTTAACAAGACTGATAGCAATCAACATTAATATTGTACCTACTAAAGGTATAAAACCTTGGCGTAAATAAGTGCCTATATCAATGTTGATCAACTTCCGAATCACCCAAATATCAATAGGAGCCATTACATAACTTCTAATAACATAAGCTGCTGCAACAGCAACAATTCCCCATTTAACTGATATGGCGAAAGCAATTATATTAGTGATTGCTTGTAAAAAATATAAACCTAATTCCCAAGAAGGTTTTCCTATAGCCATCATTAAAGGAGTGTTGAAATAAAAATAAGCATAAATAACTCCCATAAGATTTAAAACTTGCATGACTGGAATACTTGGTATCCACTTTGTTCCAAATATAACCACCACTATTTCAGGTGCTAATACCACAGTCGCTAAGAAACCTGGAAATGTAATTAAGCTTGCGAATTGGATTCCTTTGTAAAATGCGTTACGTAATCTTTCCGGTTCTGCTTGTAACCGAGAAAAAGTTGGTAAAGAAACTTTGACAACCACAATAGTTAGTAATTGTGTTAAATTTAGCAGCAACCGATAGGCAACGCTATAATATCCTAGTGCTACAGAACCTAGAAAATAACCAATTAACATATCGTCAGAACGACGATTTAAGAAGTTAAATAAGCTCATACCCATGACATTCACTCCAAAGGCAAATAGTTCTTTGAAGTGTTTTAGCGAAAATTTAAATCCTGGTCGCCAGTCACTTACGCACCACAGCACTAAAACTTGGGCTAAGTTATTGGCTAATTGCTGACCAACTAAGCTCCAAACTCCAAACCCCATGAATGCCATAGTTACGCCTACTATACCCCCAACAACCCCTGCTATTAATGAGCGTATAGCCAGGGATTTGAAAGCTAGTTTTCGTTGAAAAATTGCTTCTTGAACGCTACTAAAACCAGTAATTATAAAGCCTAAAGATAACCAGCGAATTATTGATGTAATCTGTGGCTCTTTGAATAAATCAGCAATCAATCCAGCACAAGCAATACTTAATATCGCTGCTAGCGCATTAACTCCTAAATTACTCCAAAAAGCAGTATCTAAATGCTCTTTTTCTAGGTCTTGACGTTGCACAATTGCTTGAGAAAGACCTTGGTCAGCAAAGATTTGCAAAAAATTTAAAAAGATAGTAGATAAGGCTATTAACCCAAAAGTTTGTGGGCCTAGCAAGCGTGCCAATACTAAGAAAACACCAATGGTTATAACTTGTCTTCCCCAACTGTCCAGAGCAGACCAAAATACTCCTTTAACAGCTTTTTGTCGTAAATTCGATGAATCTTTATTTGATTGCATTACAGAGGTTAGCTTTAGAATTACCTATGATGTAACTGTGAGGATGCACTTTAGTTTAATCCTCCAAACAAAATTTAATTTTAAAGCGTTGTTTACTTTTAATAAAGTCTTAACATTTATAAATAATTTATCAAAACTGAATTTAAATGAAGTTTATCTAAAGTAATCATGAAATTATAATATAATTTATTTAACAAATTCACTCTTAATTATTTATATGAGCAATTAAACCAATAATTTATGAAAAATCTTTAGCCTGATAATAAAATGTTACATAGCAATCTTATCTGATTTATGAACCATCTAGTGCAATACGGTTCAGTTAAGGCTCAAAGTTGTGTAAATTAAGAATTGTAATCAAGACTAGAAAGAAACTATAGTGCATCTCAAAGACTTCGCACTGTTGTCTCCAATAATACAAAGCAGTGAGCTACTAAAAGCGATAGAGACAGCCATACCGATAGCATACCTTGGCTTTTTGTCTAGTTAAAATATATTTTCCTTGCTCACTCAGGCTATCAAACCACTCAAACCCATAAAAGCCCATATCTGTAATCAGTAAACCACCCACTGGTAGGCGCTATTTGTATTTCACCCCACCAGTTGGTTTCGTTACGTTTGGCATCGGCATCGAAAAACGCCGCAACTGGGCGGTGGTTGAATGCTTCTACTACCATCAGCATTTTTCCCCCTAAAACTGCACCTGTTTTTTGTTGAAGTTGCCCCAAGTGTTTTTTGACTGCCTCCAAGGTTGACGCATCCGCAATCCATACTGCACCGAACTCTTCTACTACTGATGCCCAAACAGGTGCTATTTCATTTCTGCTTTTTTTAGCTACTAGGCGCTCTATTACTTGCTCAAATAGCTTAATAAATAAATGTGCTGGTAAGCTCTCTAGCTGTTGAGATAATGCTTGCCGACTCACAGACATTGCCTTTACCCACAATAATCCTTCCACTTACAAGCAGCGCAGCACATCTGTTAAATAATTTATTTGTCTGTACACCAAACTTAGCACTATTGCTGCCATCACTGGTAGGGTTAGTAAACGCGATGCCTACGGCGGGCTACGCCTACGCAAATTTCGGTCTTTGTCTTTTATCTCTTTGAGATTGGCAAATGTATTTGGACTGATTAACTCTAACAGCCTTGATTCTATTTCTTGGCTTGATGGGGCAGGTACAGTGACTCCATAGCGAAAATCTGGATTCCCTTGTTTTTTACGAGGTTTACTCATGACTAGTTTCAACACCACTGTGTTGAGTTCTACCATTGAATTTCTTCTACTTGACAAGACTCTAATTTTCTTAACTTGACACCAATGGCTAACACCCCATCCCGCAGGAGTAGAGGTTTTCCCCAAAACCAACAGCCACGGATTACCTAATTCTGTTTGAGTGTCGTACAAAGCAGTAGCATCACTCGCTATTACTACATAGCGATACTCACGTTGATGATGTATCAAAGAAAATGCTTGACAACAGGTCAGATCAATTAAATTTTTATTATTTGTGAAAAGTTTGTGTTAGTTGCTGTATACTCATTTTTATCTTTCAATTTCGCGCTAAAACACCTAATCGGTGTTCTGAATCATGGCGAAAAACCAAGTTTTGTCAGATTACAACCCAGAATGTTTTCTTGTAAAAGTCCTTAAAACAAGATTGATCATACATTGTTTTATTAGTGAATCGTTATTCTAGCAGGTCTTGGGAGCAGTAATAGACTTATTGATGCTATCACCTATTAATAAAACCATGAAATATGTCCGAACAACAAATGAACGGAGAGGGACAACACGAAAAACTTGAAATCCAAAAGGGTAAATATCATTCTGCAATATGCGAATTAATCTTCACCAAGTGATGATAGCAAAGTCTTAATGAATTTTAATGTGCAAATTGCTTACAAAGACTGTGTAATAGAGATTTATAACTATGGTATTGTTCACACAATCAAAACTACTAACTAAGGAACAATTACAAATAAAGATTGTTGAAAACCTTGAAGAACTCAAGCCTCATTCAGAGAATTGGAATCAGCTTGCGTTTGATTCTACTCAACAGTTACCAATGACTTCTTATGCATGGGTATCATCATATTTTGAACACTATGTGGAAGTTGACGAATCGTGGTTTTGTGTATTTGCTTATAGGAATTCTGATCTGGTAGGTGTGTTGCCGCTAATTGTAACTTCACAACGGTTATTTGGATTCAATTTTTCTTTCTTAGTTACACGTAGGTCTTCGCAATCATGTTCGCTTGATATTGTAGCCACATTGGGGCTAGAAAATATAGTTATTCCAGCCCTGATTGATGCTGCGATAAAATTTTGTCCTCATCATATAGGAATAGTATTTAACCGTTTACCAGAAAACTCACCTACTATTGCTGCTTTAGAAGAGATGTCAGATATTACCCTCATTAAAGAGCTTGATTGGATGAAGGGAGCGCACTTAAAAGTAGCTAGCTGTTTTGAGGAATATCGCAAAACCCTTAGTGGGAATTTAAAAAGTACTATCAAAAGGTCGAGAAAGAAACTGTATCAACTAGAAGGTGTAAAAACTATTTTCCTCCAAGGAAGCGATGCTACTGAAAAACATTTACCTCAATTAATAGAAGTGGAAGCTGCTAGTTGGAAAAGGACGAAAGGCAAATTAATTGCAAATTCATCAATAGATGTATCATTTTACAAAAATCTTACACGTAGACTATCAGAAGCTGGTTGGCTTGAATGGCAATTGCTTGAAGCAGGAGGTAAAACAATGGCGATCAATTTAGCGATTAAGTTAAAGCGTTCAACCATTATTTGGAAATTGGCTTACGATGAGAGTTATTCCAAATTTTCTCCTGGCACTATTCTTTTTGAAGAAGTAGTTAAGTCAGCTTATACAGATAATGTTGAGGAGATTAATCTAGTTAGTGATTTTCCTTGGTATGACAATTGGAATATGGATAAACGCCCACACTATAATATAAAAGTATATTCGCATCAACCTATTTCTCTAATATTTGGATTGATACCTGCATATATTATTAATAAGCTGAAAGTCTTTAAAATAAGATTGGTAAAGCTGTATAAATTTTTAGTGCTTAAGTGTAATAAATAAAGCCATTGGAATTAACCAAAATTCCTATTAGGGCACTATTTAACACTCAAGGAAATGTTTCACAGAGGAAAGGCGATCGCATTCAAACTAGACCGCCTACCTCACGTTTATTACTTTAATCCTGACTGTTCTTTACTCTTGAGCTTGTCATGCTCAAAAGTAACGGTGATTTTTGAACCATCAGGATTTTTCCAGACAAATGTTGCTACTGTTGCGATCACTGTGGGGAATAATGCTTTTATCCGTAGAAAATCACGTTATTTGTATCATATTCGGAATTTTTATCTAAGGAGATTTGCTGAAAAAGAAAGAAAAGTTGACATTTACTAGGTGATCAGACCTTAGAAGTATATTCAGGTACAAGAGAAGAAGGTAAAATAGCCCAAAATCCTTGCATCACAGTGGTCAGGCACAACATTGTGTATTAGAAATCACTATGTACCGTCAAGAAGAATCAACTCTAATTCCAGCGTCAAACTTTGAACTGCCATTTGAAGGAAAGTTATCATTAGATAATCGTTGGGTACTCATGGCGAGTTTAATACCTTGGACAGAATTTGAAGAGGAATATTCTTCCTTTTTTTCTGGTGAAATGGGAGCACCAGCAAAATCGTTTCGGATGGCATTAGGCGCGTTAATAATCAAAGAGAAGCTAGGGATAAGTGACAGAGAGACAGTAGAACATCTTAATCTACATAATCTGTTAGTATTTGCTCTTCAGTAGTGTGATCTGAAGCTATTGGGCGGCTACCATCTATTTCTAGAGTATCCTGAACTTGCAAATTACTCTTAGTGATTGGACGTTGACCGTCTATATCAAGAATCTCCTCAACATTTAAATCACTAGGGTCAATTGGACGCTTACCGTCTACATTTAGCATCTCTTGTTCTTGAAAATCGCTCTTAGTAATCGGGCGTTGCCCATCTATATTAATTGTTTTATCATAATCAGTTTCATTCTTCCCAATTGGGCGCTGACCATCTATATTAAGTGTTTCTTTTATTTCAAAATTACTTGGATCGACTGGGCGTTGACCATCTATATTAATTGTTTTATTTGTCTGTATCAGTTTATTAGATGATGAAGACATATCAGTTTCATTCTCTAGCTCCTGCCGACTCAGATTATTTTTATTATTACTAACTTCGTTTGTGTTATTCATGTTTGCTATCGTGATTATAAAACTACTTATCTACTACCAACATGACCTTAAAAAATTTTTATCTCTAAGCAAGATACGCTAAAAATTAGGTAGAGAGCATAAAAATTATGATTTCTCTAACAATTCCTTTATCTAATAATAATACTGAAGTAGAAGCAGAAAATCCTCTATCACAGCACAGAATGCATCTATAACTTGAGACGGATTTATCATTTATCAGCGCTGATAAATTTCTTAGAAATCTTGTGCGCGGCTGGGCATTGAATGGGTTAGTATCCACACTTTCCGCAGCAGGTGCTTGGCTAACCGGGAGCAAGTTGATGCAAATTACTTCTCAAAAGCTTGACAAACATCCTAATACTGCTTTTTCTCCTCAGCTAAGTCAATCTAGGAGTTGGTAGTCTTGAAATCGTTAACTGTAACGCTTGCATTTGAGGAAAATCGCGTTTAATAATCTCGATAGCTTTTCTTTGACTCTCTTGATTTTTAACGATCAGTTGTGCAGTGCCATCGCCTTGAGAACCCACACCTTTTCCTCCGAAGATATAAGGCTGAAGTGGCTCGTGATGGAGAAGTAAATGCAGCCTTTTCGCAGTTAATTGATTGGGACAAGCCGGAACTACGTACCGATCAAATTCAGCTTGGGCTTTCGTCATGAAAGCTCCAATAAGCTGGGCATCTCCTCTTTGTATTGCTTCAACTGCTGCCTGGGTAATTTCAGAGCTAATAGAACCAAAATATTTTTGGACATTTTGCTGAATTTCATTAGTAGCGAAAGGATAACATTGATTCAATGCTTTTAGTATTTCTTGTGTGTTTTTGCTACCGCCGAGATCGACAATCACAAAAAACAAATCTTCACTAACTTTTAGTTCAAGCAGGTCGATTTTTTCACCATCAAATATCATCAATATTGGGCGATTTCCATAAGCACAAGCCTGATCCATACGACCGCAAAGACTAGGAGTAATTCTTTCTCCCAGGTAAGCAAACTCCATTTCTTCACGAATTGTCAATTTCAAGTCATACAAACGATTAAAAGCCCTCGCAATCAGAACACAAAAGGCAGCACTCGAAGATAATCCTTTTTGAATGGGTAAGTCGGTTAGATAATTATCAACCTCAAGCCCACCGACACCATAGTGAGTAAGAAATTGATAAGCTGTACCAGCAGCATAACTAAAAAAACCACCCTTTACTGCTATGCATTTCAGGGTATTAGATTCCATAGGTAATCTCAGTGGGCCATAACCTCTGCCATCATTGAGAGAAGCACGAATAATTAACTCGGTAGAATTAGGCAAAACATCAGCATAAATTCCTTGATTAGTACCAACAATTAAGGTGTAGCCCTTTTCGATCAGAGGATTAATACTACGATATTCTCCTGCCCAATCGCTATGTTCTCCGAACAAGCAAAGACGGCCTGGAACAAAAATTCTCATTTGAAGTTTCCTGTTGTTAATCGAGGTATATACTATCCTTATTAACTTGAATTAACAACACGCCATTCATCACTTCGATAGTCCAGATCAGCAGCACTTTCGTCAATCTTAGGAGAATCTATTGTTGCTGTTCCCAGACTCAACACGGTTCAGATAAGCTTTTTTCTCCCGCCTGCTCCCCCTGCCTGCCTCAATGGATAAATTTCTTAACTCATCAGCACCCTATCATCAGCAAGTATATCCTGTTGTCCGCCAGGGCATCTGTTCAAAGTCGCAGATTTCATTTTTTATAATGTTTTTTTATTTAATTAGGACTTACGCAAAAAGTGCTAAAAAGCTTAATTTATCGAACCGCCAAGACGCCAAGAACGCCAAGAATTGTAGAGTTTGCGTAAGTCCTATTAATGTGATAACTCTTAATCTAAATAAATTCTGGCACAAATGAACGAAATCCTTCTTATAATAGATATGCAAAATGGTTTTATGTCTGAAAAATGCAGACATATTATTCCTAATGTGATTAAGCTAATTGAACGATTTTTAATGGCTGGGAAAGTCGTTGAATTCACAAAATTTATCAATACTGCTGACAGTAATTATGTCAAACTAATTCAATGGTCAAGGTTGATACATGAACCAGAAACGAGCATTATTGATGAACTTCAGCCATATATAAATAATGTTTATCAAAAATATTATTACTCAGCATTTACGGAAAAATTTTCGACTTTCATTTTTCTTAATAAAATCAATAAAATATATCTTTGTGGAGTTGAAACTGATAGCTGTATTTTGAAGACAGCAATTGACTCTTTTGAGCGTGGTATTGAACCAGTCATTATTGAGGATGCTTGCTTTAGTGATGGTGGTCAGCAAGCACATGATGCGGGTATTTTTTTGCTGAAACGTAACATAGGAAAAAACCAAATTATAATGACTGATGAGATTCTTGAGAAGATATCATCAAAATAAACAGAAACCTAAGTGAGTCTTAGAAATCCCCGACTGTTTACGGCGGGGAGGATGGGAATTATACAACAGCGCCCCCTTCATATTGTGTCCGGTTAAAGACCTATTATTAAGATTGCAAGGGGGCGGGGGGCAGGGAGTAGGGGGAGAAAGGGTTTTCAGGTTTTTGCACAGATGCGAAAATTATGACTAATCAGCCGGACATGATATCAGACTGTAAATCTATCGTTTGTTTGCGTTTCCAAGCAAAATGTAGGATATTTATTCCTAACTCTTGAGCGGTTCTTATGTCAGTTCGCGATCGCTGCAATTCTTCATCTAAACCCCATAATCCGCCCAGATTGCCGATCGCCAGAATAATTCCCCCGCCAGATAAAAGTTGAATTCTAGTTTGATCTATTATTGGCAACGCAGAAAATAGAAACGGCTTTATCCGCAAGGGATGGTCACGACGGGCTTCTTGTAAAGACTTTAGTGGTGTTTGCAAATGTTGAGCTAGTGCTTGGACTGATTGAATCAGTTCTGTACTTTCAACCGAAGCATCAACCAGCAAAGTACCCCCCGACTTCAGGTAGCTTTCAAGTTTCGAGAATTGATGGTTATTTAGCGATAAACCCTGATGCCCAGTCAGATATAGCAGATCGTAGGGGTGGATATCTTCATCCCAAGTGACTCGATCAACAGTTTCTGCACCTTTTAAGGATGGATAGATATCTTCAACAGCACGCAGTAAGTAGGTGAGATTGAAAAAATTTCGGCTACAGTCTGGATCGTCAGAGTTAATTTCAGCAATTTGAACCAAACCTTGGGGCCTTGCCTGGGCTTGACGGCGATAACGTAAATCTAAATCGCCGTATCCCGGAAAAAAGATATCGGCAGGTGTGCGAATCATTTCCTGCTGCGATCGCCGCAGCAAAATCCGACAAAGCTCCACATCTGAACGTTCAGGGGGACGGCTTCTCTCGTCAATTCTGAAGGTTTCCTGTACAACTTCCTGATCGGGGCTTCCCCCCAGGCGATCGGGATCTCGATACTGAGCAACCAAATAAACAGTGACAGGTTCCGATTCCTTTAACTCAGTTGCGATCCGAAAATTGATTTGATGAGGCACAACAATCGGATTCCCTTCTAAATCGATGGCAATTCCCGGCTGAATTTGCACCCAGCGATTGTCTCGATATTGAGCAGCAACTTCTTCTGGGGCTGGAATGACCCGTACTCCTAACCCGCAAACAATCCCTGGCTGATTGATTGACTGATAGTGAAGATTTTGGCGTTTGCGCTGATAGTCATGGGCGCGTTGCCAACGCTCGGCAGTTAGCAGCAAACCATCTCTGACTTGTTGGCGCTGCATGGGGGCAATAGTAGGGTTTGGAAAAGGATGACCCACAAAAATTTCTCCAATTCGATTGAATAAGTTTCAGATGAATGCTCAGTAATGGTCTGTTTTTATCTAGTACGCCACGCGGCGGAAATAGAGTAACTATTTAAGATCCCTAAAAAGCTGATTCCATAATACTTTTGACTTTTGACTTTTGACTTTTGACTTCCGCCTTGCGGTACTAGTCTGTTTCTATCCGCAAGCTGTAGGAGCAAAATGCAGGTTTCTCTTGCTCGATTATTCGCCGAACCAGCTGCTCATCAATTGGGCTGTTTGGCTGGGCCCGCAAGCGGACATCAAAGTGATAAGGCTTGCCACCGCCTATAACCGCATCTTCTCCCACGTAGGCTAGTCCAAATACACATCCTTGACCAAAGGGTTCGGTAATGCAGATTGATTTATCTTCTTCCCGGTCAATTTGTTCGTCGAGTGGTAAACCAGTATATAAATGTAAATAAAATCGAAGTCCCTTACGGGTTCCTCGACAGCGATAAATTTCTACAGCGCGTCGAATCAGCCGCCTTTGATGGTTTAAATCTAGCTGTGCATCAATTGGCCAGTCTACCCAGTGAGCTAGAAACGGCAAGAGCGTCTGAGGTGCAGTTAACGGGTCTAGATGCGCCCACATTGAACTGAAGCTATTGACTACCGGCTCGAACGCTTGCTCAAAGATTTTGATGAAGCGATGAATGTAGTCAACTTCTTGATAAACTATCGGCAAAAAAGCAGTATAGTTGCTCCGTGGTCGAACATTTAGCTCAAAATTGGATTCTTGAATCGGATGTGGACTTGACCCTTGACTCAGGCTTTGACTAGCATAAATCGACAGACAACCTCGAAAGTTGAGTTGGTTTCCCTTGCTTCCCTGAAGGACATCTTCACCCTCAAAAAAATCGTTAGGAATCAAAAACCATAAGTCAGCATGTCTGCTTTTCTTGGCAGCTACTTCTAGCGTTACGAGGTTGATAGCAGCCTCCATTACAGTGCCTGAGAGTTGCGCTACTGAGTTCTGTTTGACTGTCCCAAATTCAGGGGCGGTGGAAGCATCTATCTGTACCTGACACCATTCCAAAGGGAACGTCCCATCTAGCTTTAAGTTGAGTTGTTGAGGTTGAGACTCCCAGTTTTTAATCTCAAGGGCAACCCGACAGAGTTCTCCTGGGTAAACGACAATTTCAGATTGCTGTTGCGAACCTTCGATGGCTTCAGTTCCCAGCATCAGACTGCCTCCTTGGGAGGTGGTCGCAGAAATCTGCATAGGAGAGATATGAAGACTGGCTGATTTGGAGGTAAGTACTGGCACCATACCCTAAATCCTCATCGCAGATTTGTCTGTGAGAATATTGACACTATGTCCTGTGCGTGCCTGCGGATCTGCCCAAGAGCAGAGTAAACCCAAGGAGCCGGGATCTATGTAGTTTACAGGCATTGTTTGCCTCTGCCAAGATTCCCCATTTTTTTGAATAGGAAACAGCAGGATAGCGCCCAAATATTGAATCCCTGGTGTTTGCTGAAGGAGAGCCATTATGTCTGACGGATAAAGGGGGCGACCAAAGGGCCAGCCTGTCATCTCTACGCCGCCAGTTAAAGGATTGAGGTAGCGATAGAGCGCAACTTTGAGTTTCTGGATAATCTCGGCTTGAGCGCTTGGGTTATTATAGGCAGGCTCTAGGGTAACTTCGGCTTGAACCGATACGCCAACATAGTTGGGCTGCTGTAGCTGCAACTGAATGCCTAGCAAACGTCTTTCATCTAGATAGTGCAGAACCCGATCGCACAGAGCCGAATTTAAATTGAAGTTTTCTGGAGCAATCCCGTGTCCTAAGTCAATCAGATCGGTATTGGCTTGAGGCACAACGCACACGCTGACGCTCCCGGCAGTTTGGCTGGCAGACATCGGTAAGCACAATGCGCGAGCGATCGCACCACCGCTACCTTTGAGAGTTAAGGCTTCAAAATCTGAAGCAGTAACAGCTCGATCGTGCGATCGCAGCATTTGAGGCGCTCTCAAGACGGCCCGCTCTAGAGACTCGGCATTAGCACCGTTGACGGCAGGATGATAATTGGTCACGCGGTCTACATAAGGAATTGCCGTCTTCATAAAATTCAGCGTATTTGCCTGTACGTTTCCCTGTTTACCGCCCCCGGTACGATAGGTAAACATAATTTCAGCACCACGGGGAGGAATTGCCCCATACTGTTGCTCAATCATTTGAGGCTGAAGGTCTCGACTAGGCGATCGATCTGCTGGCAGCATTTGTTGTAAATAGGCACGAGTTTGCGTTTGCTTCTTAAGCGTTTGAGGTTCACGAATCAATGGCCCAAACTGAATAGTGCCTGCCAATACATCAACGACATAATGCCGATCGTGGGGTTTTGATTCAGCAAAGTCTTCAACCTCCTGCCAAATTTCAGGGGGCTTCCCAAGAGGAAGAACAAGCAGTTGCTCTTCTCCCCGGCGCTCCAGAATAGGCGCAGTCTCTACTTCAAAGCTCTGCCCCGGCTTCCCGTCGCTGATACCTAATATTTCCTCCTGGATCAGAACGCATTGGCTAGCTTGCACTGATCCGCCAATAGCACGCATCTCAATTGTTTTAATTCGAGGAGAATTTGAATATCCCGGCTGACGAGGGCCAGGTTCGATGAGGGTGCAGCGAATCCAACGACCTCGGTAGCCATCAAAACTAGATGTAGGCCAGCGTTCGGGCAGATGTAGAATCACATCACCGCTCTGCTGTGAGCCATCTCCCGTGTTCTCATTAAAGCTAAAGCCATTGGTGGTGTCGTCTGCTTCCTGCAAGAGTACCTTTATCCATGACTCGCCGTCCCAGGCTTCCCAACTGCGGGGAGGATGGTTCGGATCGATACCCGTAGGTGTACCTTGCGCTCCTGTGAAGGCGATCGCCAAAACATTTCCTTCTAAGGGGGTATCAGGCTCAATCACTAGATAAAAGCTATTACCAGACTGCGGCTTTTGTGGAAATAGGTGGAATTCGTGAGTCACTGCAAGACTGTCATTTTCATGATGCCATTCTCCAGTGTGGTCATGGAGCGATTGAGGAGTATTACCCGCCTCTGGTGCAGACAATATATGTTTTAAAGTAGGTTGAGCGATTAACAGGTCTCGATCGGTGGTAAAAATAATAGCTTCTTGAGTTTCAGTGCGCTCTGTTGCAACTTCTGTTCCGCGTGGAATGGTGTAGTTTTCTAGTAAATGAGTGCTGAGGTAGAAAGTCAGCCTAACTTGAGCTGGGGTTGGTGGCTGTAGACGGATTCCTAATAGTTCTAGAAAGGCTATATAGTTTTTACGAGGAACCTGATTGAATCGCATCAGCATCTGGTCGGTGAGCCAAGCAAATAGCTCGACTAAAGTAATACCAGGATCGCTGAGATTGTGATCTGTCCACTCTGGACAATAGCGAGGAATACGCAATAGGCATTCTTCTACTAAATCGTCAAAGTTGCGATCGTCCAGACGAGAACTGGGAAGCCGAGGTAAAAAGTCAAAATTCACGATTACTCCACCTCTGAAGCTAAATAGAACGGGTAGACAAAACTATAGGGGTCGGGATGAGATTTGAGGCGATAGTCAATGATAATATTGACACGCCCTACGATCGCATCAGGATCTGCGCGAACTTCATCAACGTCAATTCGAGGCTCCCATTTTTGTAATGCTTCCAATACGTAGATCCGAATTCTTAATAAAGTATCTTTATTTAAGGGAGCAAAAGCTAGTTCTGATAGGCGACAGCCAAAATCAGGACGGTATAAACGTTCGCCTAAATCGGTACGCAAAATTAACCAAATAGATTCTTTAACCTTCTGAGCTTCAGAACTTAGCTTGATTCCTCCCTGCACATTGGTCTGCAATGGGAAAGATAAGCCTGTACCCAAATACTTTTGTGGCTGCTCGTTTATTAAGTTTGCCATCCTCATTGTCTCTAAACTTCGCTTATAAAGTTTAGGATATCTGGCGATCGCAGAAATTATATCAGCCGAAGGTCTATATGCTCAGAAAAGGGCTAAAAGTACAATATAAATAGACAATCACAGTCAGATAGTTTCTGAAATACAGAGTTTTTTCGGCAAAAATTTCTATTCCGTCTTCATACCTTTGTCTGATAGACCTTAACAATAAAAATCGATAATATAGTGTAGATAGACGAGGCATAATTTGTCAAATAATTCAACATAAATTTGAAATTTAGTCTAGCTTAGAAAGGTATTTGCACATAGAAACAGAAAATTCAATCACTAATACATCGAGGATATTATGGACAGTGGTAAGTATATTTCCAGACAGAAAAATAGCAATAGAAGAGAAGAAAGCTCACAAGGAATTGAACTTCAAAGGTTAGGATCAAACGGACATATTCAGAGCAGACCTGGAAGTAGTCAGAGTAGCATCTCTCTTCCCGAATCTCTACATGCTCCAGAATTGCAATTAGAATTAGTAAAGGAGGAGGTAAGGAATATGAACTTTCAATACGGTCAAGGTAGTGATTGTAGAAAGTTGGCGATGGACACAATTAATTTAGCAAAAAGCAAGGGCATTCAAGCCACGCTAAAAGAATTGCAGAAAGCAATGTTGGTAGACAAAGGAAGGATAAAAGGAGACGCCCGACAATCCAATACCGCAGGCAAAGAAATGTGGTATTTTGAAGAACATTTTTGGTGCGACATTCAGGGGATTGAATACGACCCTTTGTTCGATAAACGGGGTACACCGGAAATGGATCTTGAGAAAGGTGATCGGCTATCTTATAGGGACTGCTATATCTCGGAATTTGCTTCGGGAAAAGCTATGGTTCATAGTAGTCCCCATGCTGGGATCGATGCCGATACAGTATTTCGATCCTTGAAAGAGGCAAAAGCATTTGTTAAAGAAACATATATGAACTATTCAGGCTCAGAATCAGAATAGTCGTGAGCATGGCATCAGCATCTTTATACAAGGGTGCGACAAGCAGTGATACCAATTCACAATTCGCAATGACGCTCGTTCCTCGCTAACGCAATGGGCTACGCTAACGCAATTCAAAAAATTAGATACAGCAATACTTTCAAGGTTTGCATCTGTATCAGATTTTTCGTGAAATGGTGTGAGATCGTCGCTCTGATAGTAGTGGGAGCGCCTGAGTTTGTAGTGGTGGGGCACAGCTAAATTTAAACCACTCTTTAATATCGTTTCAACTATGAGGTGAAAATCATGGAATCAATTGGATACTTTTTTGGTAGAATTTTCGGCGGATTTATCGATAGGCTATCGGATCAAATAAAATACAAGATAACCGATATTGCTGAATCTAAAATCAGAGAAACGGTTGATAAACCATTTAATAAAAGTACAACAACTAGCCAGCAAACAACAACCGATAGTCAAGAACGAAACACCAAACTTTAATAAAGAGTATGTTATTTGATTGAGACAAAATTAGGACAATCAAAACTGTCTATTAGCCCTAAATAGGTAATGATAGATAGCCCTAAAGCTGTAGCAATTGATTATAGCGATGGATGAAATACCAGATAGCTACAATAATATAACTTTATAATTTTTTGGAGGATGACAAAGTTTCTTTAATCAAACGTGAAACTATTGGACGTAAAGTACAGTTAAATCTCTCAATGCCGTTAGTTTTAGCACTAGTTTTGCTAATGGCTTTTTGAATTACGAAATTATTGCAAAGAACAGAGCGATCGCTCTGTTCTTGAGTGTTTAATAATATTTCAAGCACCCTGGCTTCTGTTTTATCTAAGAAGAAAGTTATAAGACTAATATTCTAACTCTAGATTCACGCGCTAACTAAACAAGGATGAGTTTCATGCATTGCCATTTAATTTGAAGTATGATTCAACTCAACTTGCAAGCAAATCAACCCATCCTGACCTAGCTGTAATTTATCTCCATGACTCAATGGATGAGGTGCTCCACGAGATAATAATTTATCATTGAGGTAGCTACCGTTTCGGCTATCATCAACAATCATGTAAGTTTGTCGAGCAATATCCCAGTAGAGATGAGCATGGGTACGAGAGATGATACCTGCATGGGGCAGTCCTGTTAAATCGATTTCAGGTCGCATTCCGTTAGAGAGATTTTGACGACCAATCACGCCAGATTCCCTAAGCAATAGAAAACTTTGTTTGCTGGGATGAAGCAACTTTAACTGAGGACGTTCCTGATTATTGATTGTTGATGATAGCTGGGGCGAGGGGGTCGAGGTTTGAGTATAGCGGGCTGTCGAGGCTACCATAGCAGGGGGTGGTTGTACTGCCTGTGCTAATGAAGTACCGCACATTGGACAGATTTTAGCGTTGTGCGGTAATACCTGATTAAAGAAAGAGCAGCTTGGCTCTGGACAACGATGAGTTTGGATTGCCATAGTAATTGCACTCCTTAACGATTCAGAATAGATGACGATAAAGTGTAGTTTTTGGGTGGAGTTTGTAGCGGCACAAGACCTGCTTGCTGAAGGAGATACTGCCCATCTTGAGTTTTGAGAAAATTAGCAAAGAGCGGCCCTGATACATTCCCAGGCAAATTATTATCTCTAGGATATGCAATAATCAACGGCGTGCTGAGTGGATAGGTAGCTGTATGAAAAGCCGATATATTAAGTAAGGGCTTTTTCTCCAGACAGAGATTGTCTGATGGAGAAATAGGTTGCATTACGCCGTTGCTAGTCTCTTTTAGCAGAGGCTGTACTGGGTCTAGATTTTTTTGGGCAATAGCTAGGGGGTAAATTTTGCATTGATCCCAGGTTTGGGTCAATAGTCCGAAACTAATTGAGCCAGCCTCAGTTTTTTGCGCCTGCTTTTCTCCAACTGCGATGGAACGCAAGGTATTAAAGGTTGAACGTTGCTCAATCTTGCTAAATTGGGCAATCAGACTCGGATCGTTGCCTAAAACTTTTTGTTGGAACAAGCGTAATGCTTCAGGTTCCATCGGTCGATAGGGTTTGATCGGCAGATCAGGAAAATCTGAACCTAGCTGTTTCCAGTTAGTAAGTTGCCCTGTAAAAATTTGCTGCAATTGGGCAAGACTGATCTTACCTTGCAATGCACTTGGTAGATTTTGACTTTTATAGGCAGGTACATAAACTAAAAGACCATCGTAGGCGATCGTTTCCTGAATTAACCCTTCGGGTAGTTGGGTTGATAAACTAGCGATCGCAAAATTTGCCTTGGTGTTCGCTTCGAGAACTTCATTGAGTGGAGACCGTTGAGGGGCATAAGTTCGGTAGTTAAAAATAGCTGCTATATCCAACTTGGGCTGAGTTAGGAATACTCTCAGTTTGCGATCGCTCGCGGGTTTCTTGTCTAAAACTATTGTCCAAGTTCCCAGTGCTTCTCCCGTATACGGATACTGTCCTGGCTGAATACCATTAACATCTGCAAACGATGGCAAAAGCTGCTTAAAGTTAGCCATCTCTGCATTAGAATTTGATATAGATCGGGGCAATAGCAACCACAATAGTCCTCCCAATAGAGGCAAAGCAAGTAAACTCAAAAGCCAATACTTTCGATTCGGTTTCGCTGGAGACTCTGGGCTAAAATTTCCATGAAAGCCATCAGCCGTTTCAGGTTGAGGCAGTTTAATCAAAGCCTGACGCGCCTCTGCCGCAGAGTTAAACGGGGTGTCTAACCCTAGTAAACGATGCAGAAAATCTCTCAGGGGTGGATCGTTCTGGGGCCAATGTTGAGCCTCGCGTGGATTTAGCGGTGCGTTAAACCCAGAGTGAATCTCTTGAGCCGTCCAGAGAGCAAAGGCGACCGATCCAAGATCGATTAAGTCTTGTTCCGGTAACAGCATTTGGCGCGGCGCAGGGATAAAAAGCTGCTCCCAGGATGCCAGATCGCAGACATAGACGTAGCCGCTATCACTTATGAGCAGGCTGTCAAGCCCTAAGTTGCCGTGGGCAGTTCCTATGGCAACAGATGCAAAACTTGATGGCTGACTATGGAGGAAATGTAGCGACTGGAGCATTTGATTTAAAACTTGTCGCACTTGCGATGCAGAAAAGGCTCCTGTCTCTGTCAAAGTTTGCTTCAGGGTAGGAAGTGCCGCGATTTCGCCTGAAAAAATCAGATAGACGCGATCGCTCAATGGATCTGCAATAATTTCTGATGGGCTGACCAGCCGAAACTCCCGACCCTTCGGGGTGGTCAAATTGCCCTTTGCCACTTGACTCAAGGCTGTTCTGCGCTGTTGTGCTTCCACAGCATTAAAATATTGCTTAGGCAGTAAATACTCTTTCACCACAACGGATTGACCATTGCTGATCTGAGTTCCTCTGTAAAGCCGTCCCATTCCCTGAGACCTAAGTATTTCAGAAATGCGATAGGTGCCTAAGCTGCCCCGGAGTTCAGTTTGAATTGGTAATGTAGTGGGGAATCCGCATTCCAGACAAAACTTAGCACCCGGTATTTTTTCAGCAGTTTCTATTGGCTTTTGACAGCCCAGAGGTGCATTTTGGGTACATCGGTAGAATTTAGCTAGTGCATTAGAATCAACAATAGGCATAGAATCTTCTCGATAGTTAGGGCTAAACCAAAAGGGAGCATTCCAAATATGCAAGTTTATTTTTATATGGGATTTTGGCTTAGAACAATAATCAAATAACGAACCGCCCTTCGGGTGACGCTCCTTCTCTGCGAGACGCTACGCGAACGTCGCTAACGCTACGCTAACACCAGTCGCCTACGGAGGAGCCAGTGCGGTCTTGGGGTCTCCCCAAGTGGAGCATCTGGCGTTGGAAACCCGCCTACAGCGCTGGTTCATCAAGGACGCCAAGAGCGCCAAGGAAAGAAGTTTGTACAGGGTTTTTGTGTCAGTCCTGTACCTTTTGGCTTGCATTGGGATGCTCTCAACCAAAATGATTGAACCCAATTACGACTGAACCAGATTCATCTTGATGGCTGCTACAATAGCTTGTGTCCGGCTTGTTACCTGTAGCTTCAGAAAAATATTAGTGATATGAGTTTTAACAGTAGACACTGAAATGTAGAGTTGCTTCGCAACTTCATCGTTTGAGGCTCCTTGAACGAGCCAATATAAAACATCGCTTTCTCTCTCGGACAGAGTGCAAGGCTGACCAATCTGTGAAGGTAACGAGGCTTGGGCTTTTTGGAATTTTCTAAAGAACCCAGTGGCAACTTCAGGTGGTAAATAAATTTGGTTCTGCATAATAGTAGCGATCGCATCTAGCAACTGCTGTGAAACCTGACCCTTAAATACATAGCCATCCGCCCCCGCCTGCATAGCCTGATAAATCCAGTAGTCTTCTTGATGACCTGATAGAACCAAGGTTTTACTCGATGTATTGTTATCTTGGAGCTGCTGTAATAGAGAGAGGCCATTTCCCTCAATTAATTCCATGTCAATTAGAATCAGGTCGGGAGTATGCTGCTCGGCAAGGGATAAAGCCAGAGCCGGACGATTCGCTTCCCCAACCACCTTAATGCCTCGATCCTGAATCTGGGAGAGGCTTAGGAAGGTTCTGATTCCAGCCCGAAATTGATCATCATCATCAACTAAAAGCGTCGATAGGGTTTTGGTTTGTTCTACTTGGGTTAACATGCGGTATTGTCCTCTGATAAGTTAATGCATGGAATCAATCGAGGTAGGCTTATCGAAAATTCTGCACCTTTTTTGGGAGCATTTCTTGCCCATAATTTCCCTCCGTGGTCGAGTACAACTTTTTGGGCAATAGCTAACCCTAAACCTGTTCCCTCCGAGCGGCGGGTATAGAAAGGCTTAAACAACTTCTGTAAATCCTCGGTGGATAGACCTGGGCCTTCATCTCTCAAGGTCAGTAAAACATCGCCCTGTTGCTCTTGCCAATCAATGAAAATTTTTGCCCCTTGGGGACTAAAATGAATGGCGTTACTCAATAAATTGCTGATAGCCTGTTTGATTTGGAGTGGATCGAGTTTTAAAATAAGTGTGCGATCGCTGCAACAAACCTGAATATCTTTCTCCGAAATCCAGCCTTGAAATTCTTCTAGTGTTTTATGGACGAGGTTACGAATATCTTGCGGTACAATCTGCAACTTTTTACTACTTGCACACTGCACAATTTCAGTGAGAGTTTGATTTAAGCTGTGAGCAGTCTTGCAAATAACTGAAGCTTGTTCTTGCTCTTTACTCGGAGCCAAAAGATGAGTAAGATTATGGGCATAGAGACTAATTAAACCCAAAGGATGACGTAACTGATGCCCCACTCGTTGAACAAGATGCTCTAAAATTTGAATCTTCTGGCGGTGTTGCCAGTTTTGTTGATGTTCGTCTAAATATTCACCGATACTAGCAGCAGTTCGCTTAATGAATTGCCGTTGAGTATGAGACAAAGGCCCCTTAGCAAATAATAATAAGTATTGATTAGGCTGACTTGATTCACCAAAATGACAATAATAGAAGCCTTTTTCTATTGTCTCTGCATCAATCGGCTTTAACGCTAGAGCAGATGAAACATTAGCTAACCAACCTTCATTCTGTAAGTAAGCTAGAGTCTCTTTCGCAAAAGAAAAAGGCATTTGAGAGGTTTCAATAACTTGTTGGCGATCGGACATCTGTGGATCTTGATAAACCACTCTCGTCCATTGAATCTGCGGTTGAGCTGCTAGTTGCTCGATCTGTAGCTGCAAGAAATGCTTTAGTTTCTGGGTGTAATACTGGGGAGTGCCCTTTTCGGACTGAGGACTTAGATTTTTTAAGAGTTTAAGACCTATGCTTGGATTATTTGTGAGACTATCCATACTTTCCTCCAAATTATATGCTCTACTTCTGGTTGTGTTGCAAAGAGTGAATTAGATAGTAAGTAAGGTAGAAAAGCCTTGTTGTTGACGATCGGCTTTCCATAGTGAGCAGTGGGATTTTGTGAGGTTCTAAAAATTAGGGGTATAAATCACCTATTTAATAATATGAACGCAGCAATATAGCTGTTTTTATTGAGAATCTAACTTTTAACTAAAAATTAAAAACCGATTTAACAAAACCGCATTATTCCCTTAAAGCTTTGGACGTTTTCAAGATTTCTTACTTGGAATTGGTAAAGTAAGAAATTCAGTGAATGCAGTCAGTTTATATTGTGATTGACTATTAGGACTTCAAGCGATGTCATCTCAATTCCGTAATTCTGTTGAAAATTTTGCACCCACTAAAAGAAGCTACGGTAGATCCCTTGTGGGAGAGTAAATAGGGCGAACGCACGGGATTTCTAAAACCCCTGCTGAATAAGGATCTTGACGAAAAAATAAGCTAAATTTAAAAACGCCGTAACCCTTGCTATTAAAGGATTCTTAGACTTTAGATGCGTTTACCCTGGGGGGTAGGTTTAAAATCAGGAAATGAAAAAAACTTATCCAGATGAATATTGATCACAAAATTTTGACAATAAATAGTTATTAGTGATGTTTGTGAGCAAGCATAACTAACGACTTCAAGCCAAAGCCGAACTTACGCTTCTGTATCACTCATTGGGATAACTTAAATCAGAATATGCAGCTTTTAAGATGATTTTTGCTATTTTGGCTAATAAATGACAAAACGACCCAGAGTGGAATGGCACTAAGAAAAGCTCTAAGCTATGTGGAATAAGTGTTTCGGCTTTTATTAGTACTATTCTCCTCACTCCCCTCGACTCTACCCTCGGCGGTCATCCGTATAATTATAAATTTTTTCTTATAAAAATTAATTTCAATTTAAAACATGGTAATGTTCTACAAAATGCATTTTTGAAAATTGAAAATTGAATTAAAAGCTTTTAATTCCTATTGACTTTCAAGAAGTTGAATTTGATATTCAATTCTCGATGAGAGAGAGTTTTTGTATTGCAAATATTTATAAGAACTTGAAAGGCCGCAAGTTCTTACTAAATGGCTGTCATACAGGAGAAACCTTTGTTAACAACAATACCTTTGCCAAAATCAGAGCCTACAAAAATTTTGGCAAAAACGGCAAAATGACTCATACATAAGCGTTTAGCTTATAAGGTAGCTAGCAAGCTCAAACCCTTGATACTCCGTGCAATACATTAAAAAATGCTTGCGGGAAACCTTGAAAGAATTTTTAGGACTTATTGTTTTTGCCCAGCCTCGGAGAAATCGGAGTTTATAGATTAACTCACCCTCGTAAATTGGCAAAGGTATTGTAACAACACTTTTATTATTTTCATAATTGCGGGATAAACACCATGAAACTATTGTTTGGATCACTCGGCTGGTCGGTCTCTCTGGTCGGATTCTGTTTGGTGGGAATTGCTGCTAGCCCTGTACTGGCTGACCCGCCCGTGTACACTGAGACTTACGACAACATTGTGCCGCCCGTTGACTGTGAGGGCTTGGATTTGCACGATGTTTCGTATTCTTTTACCGTTAACGATTCGCCTAGCTCAGACTGTAAAGCTGGTCTTTACTTCGGCCCAGGCGCCACCAACAATATTAACCCACCTAACATCGAAGGCAATGCGTCCGGCGTACTTCACCTTACGTTTGACAAGCCTACGACAACGTTCGGATTTGGAGTAGCGCAAAGCGTCCTTTTCAGCGCTCAGTAGGTAATTGTCGATCTTAACCGCCCAGGGAAAGAGAAGCTCCGTCAGGAAGCCCAGCTCACTACGACCAAAGATCCTTTTTTCGTTGGTGGACGCTACGACTACAATGGCCCGGCGGTCAAGTCTGTTACAATCCGCTTCTCCAATACTGGTGGTCGCTTTGCCCTGGATAATGTGAGCTACTCCCGTCCACCGGGTCAGGTGGGTCAATGAGGAGCAAAATAGGGGTATATCTAGCGATCGCGATTCGTGAGACAGTATCACGCCAAAATGCGTAGTTAGTTAAACTTCTAAAAGACTCGTATATACACAAAATGACAGAATAACCTCCTACTGCTAACAGTCAAGTAGGAGGTTATTTTCTCAAATCTATAACTGAAAAGTAGTCATAGTAAGCATTACACGCCAAATGGCGAAATTTTTTAGGAATCGTTGCAATACCCAATTTAACCCCCCTTTTTTAAATGCCCGAATTTACCCCAAAACCAGGGCGCTGATGCGTTGTTTCTGGTTAGCCTGATAAATCACCATGAAAATTGGCGTTGCAGAACGGTGGGATGAATTGAGGCAAGCTCTTGAGGCAGGGGATGCAGAGGAAGCAGGGGGAGAATTTTGGAAGTTGCTAAATCATCCCGCAACTATGCAACGCCTGAAAATTTTCATCGCGTTGTATGGGCTTTTAATCCGGTCAGTATATTGGTTTTAACTAAAATTTTATTTATGTAGCTGTGATCGCTATTTTTTGTAAGTGTTGTGAAATGGAGGCAGTAACTGTGCGGGTTGCCCAAAAAACCCCGATCGCCCCGGTCGAAGTGAAGCACGGGTTCGCAAACGTTGCCCAAAAGCTTACCCTTTAATGACGAAACCTCGGCATGAATTACGAAATATGAGAGCAAACTGCTTAAACCACAAGTATTTCGGCTTTTCTTAGTGCCATTCGACCCAGAGTGAATTAGACAGAAGTCGGATTTATTCCAATCAAAGTTGTTATTCAATATTAAAATAACCCATATATCTCTTTATTATGCTTGCCAGCTCAATTATCGATGCTAGCTTGACCAAGCAAAATATAGCCTTTCGCCCCGGTGGGCCATCAGTTTCATTTGGTGTTTCAGTCATCAACCGCAGCAATCAGTTTGCGTCGTTTCAACTTGAAATTAAAGCGGCGGGAGCAGGTGAGCAGAGTAACTGGTATCATCTTTCTCCAGATGTATCTACAGCTAAATCACCGGGCGATCGCACTGATTTTCAAGTTGAGATTTTAGACTCTCCCATCCCTGATTTCGTTGGGATCGTCAATCTAACGGTGCGGATTTTTTCGCCCCAGCTCTCTGAAGAACGACGATTAGTTCTGCGATTAACGTTAGAACCTAGTGGTGAATTAAATCTACTGCGGATCGCACTACCTGCAAAGCGGTTTCAAGTTTATCCTCGTAACGTCGTGGATATTCCCGTAACTGTCAAGAATGTGGGGTCACAGCCTTCAGAAGTGCGCTTGCAATGTGCAGAACTTGAGTCTTCCTGGCTAGTTGGTAGCTCAGAACAGTATATAGAAGTTCCAGCAAATGGAGAGACAACAGCAACTTTCCAATGTCAGCCCCCTAGAGCAGATCGAGTTCCGAGCCGTGATTATCTTTTTGTCATAATTGCCAAAAGTCATCTGAGTTCTACCGTTGAAGTGCAAGGAATTTTAGAAGTTCTGCCCGTTGGCTTCATGCAGTTTGAAGTCCAGCCTCAGCAGCAATGTATCCCGGCTAAAAGACCCTGGCTCCCGAATTGGCGATCGCGTAGCAGTACCTTCCAATTGATGTTTAAGAACAATAGTAATCTGGTGCAAACGCTCGATCTTGAAGTCCGAGGCCAAGACGCGAAACGATGCCAAATTGAGGTTAGTCCAGAAAAACCCGTTCTCGCATTGGGAGAAATAACTTCTACAAACCTAACCCTCTCTCCCCGTCGTCCCTGGATTGGTTGGTCACGAAAACTCAAGTTTGAACTCAAGCCTTGGCTATCAGACCCAAGATTAGGGAGTAGCGATCCAGCAACCCAGATTTTATTTTTAAAGGTTTTCCCAATTGTACCTCTATGGTTATTAGTAGCATTGCTCTTAACAATTGCAGCTGCTGTATTTAGACCAACGCCCATCACTCATTTGGCTGGCGTTAATGCCGTGCGACTCAGTGGCACGAGTGGCAGATCGCCGCTTGTAATGAGTGTCTCAGACGATTGTTCAATTCGCACTTGGGGCGTTACAGATTGGGGAACGCTAACTGCTCAGGGTAGCTTGAGCAAGGGGACATTAGCCAAAACCTGCACCAATGCTCAACCTAAGTCTTCTAAGGGACTTCTTGCAATTACTCAGCAAGCAATCCGATCGCTAGCATTAATTCCGGTGAAAAATAATCAGGTCTTTGCAGGTTTAGAGAATGGAACCGTTCAGGTTTGGGATATCAATACTGGCAAGGGACTCTATACGCTCAAAGATCCCAAAGACCAGACAAGCGATCGCATTTTGGACTTGATTTTTACTCGTAATTCTCTGACGCTATATACTAGCTATGGAAGCGGAACTATTCGGAGTTGGCAAAGACCAAGGGATGTCCGTTTTGACTCAAAGCCTGCCAAGGTTTTGAAGGTGCCCGATCACTTCGCATATCAAGCCTGGTCTTTAGCACTCAGTCCAGATGAAAAAATCCTTGTGAGCGCCGGACAGTTTAAGCGGCTTGTCTTGTGGGATGTCGCAAACTCGCAACCCCGGCAGCTAAAGCTTTCAGACAATGCTCAAAATCGCGGAGAAAACGACTTTTTCTGGGATGTCAGCTTTGCGCCCAATACTCCTATACTAGCTGCCTCTGATTCTGATGGTTACGTTACTCTTTGGGACTTAAGTAAATGTCAGAAAGCAGCGCAAAAAGGGTCGCTTAAAGAGCAACTTCCTCAGCAAAGCTGCGAACAACGGGCGAGGTGGCAGGTTTCAAAAACATCGGTTCGCAGCATTTTATTTACTCCAGATCAACGATGGCTCATCAGTGCAGGTGATGATGGTCAGATCCTGGCCTGGCGTCTAACCGCAAACTTCACTCCCGATCTGACTCAAAAACCGAAGCAGATCGCAACCCTGTCCAGCAGAATTACTTCCTTAGACTTGATTCCTAAAGAGCAAGGAGTTTGGATTGCCAGTGGCTCTGATGATGCACAAGTTCGCCTCTATCGCTTTAACCCAGATGAATAAAAGTTTCTGACAAAAAATAGTGCAGTGCCATGATTGATAAATATACCCAGAATTTTATAATGTGCTACTTATCACTGAATATACTTATATTACTCAGCAGTATATCTTTAAGTCCACAGGTGGGCAGGATAGCGTTCGGGGATACCGTCAAGATTATCTGCTGACAGAGAATGGCGCTGTTGTTTCTGCGGAAGTTCAAGTACCAATTCTGCACTTACCCCAGATAAATAGCACATTACAGGTTGTCCCGTTTGTAGATTTTGGTGTTGGCTGGAATAGTTCTGGTAGAGAGAATCCGGTTGTGTTGGTCACAAGGCGATCGCTTCACCGTTCGTCTTGACTAGGGCGTTCCTTTAGTATTTGTTAACTCATCAAATGAGAGAACATTACAAGAAAACCGCCTATATTTTAGTTTACTTTATAATCCTTTTTAAAATAAAGCAATAAAGAGCTATCTGAACGTTAAACAGCAAGAATAAATATTAAGTTGACTGCAAACCAAAGAAGCCGAATTTATCAAAACGACAACCATTTTTTCTAATTTCGATAAAGCTGCATTCTGAACATTTTCTTTTTTTGTGTAACTACCATTCCATTTGGGCAACGCCATAGTCCTTTACTGAAGATGCTGTAGAGATGTTGAATCTTATCACACCACTCAAAGTTATACTGAATCCTCCCACCCGCCTAGAAGGTTTTCCAGGGGAGAGCGTTACCCTTGACATCAGTCTGATTAATCAAGGCGAGCAGGGAGCCACAATTGATGTGTTTGTCGATCCCACGACTCAAACCCTACTGTCATGGTGTCCATCTGCAAGAAAGCGGGTCGCCCTCGACTCCCAACAAGCTTGTGAAGTCAGCCTGGTCTTTGAGATTCCCTCAGACGCTTTACCAGGAAGTTATCCCTACACGGTAGTAGTAGATGCCCCAGAGCATTATCCAGAAGAGACTCCGATTCATTATCCAGCCCGTCTTGAAGTTCTAGTCAAAGAGCAGACTGTTATACGGTCACAAAACCTTACCTTTTCACTTAGCCCAGCAACTAGTCCCGTTCAGCCTTTACTAGTTCAGCCCAACCAGCACCAGAAGCTATCAGTAATCGTGAACAATCACTCCAATCGAGTGGATCGGTTTCGGCTCTATTGTCTTGACTTGGATAAAACGTGGTTCACGATTCAATATCCTTCTAATGAACTGAGTGAGTTAGGTATCGTTTCCAGTACCGATGGTTTGGAGCTTAATCCGGGAGGTCAAGGCGAAATCATTATTGAGTTCCATTATCCAATAAACATGCCTGCTGGTCATTATTCACCGACTCTCCAGCTCACTTCTGATAATGCTCCAGAGCAGGTTTTTTTGGATCTGGTGTATTTAGAGGTAAAGCCAAAATTTAACTTGAGTGTTGAACTGGAGACTATTCTTGGAAAAGTCAGTCACAGTCCAGGACAGTATCGACTCACACTGACAAATCACGGAAATTCAATTCGAGAATTAGCCGTAAGTGCTAGCAGCCGAGATGAAACGGAATTGTGCAACTATGTTTGCAGTCCGTCTTCTGTCAATTTGTTGATTGGGGAAACAGCAACAATTAGTCTAACTGTTTATCCTATACAGAAATGGCGACGTCCCTTCTTTGGGTATGGCTTAGAGCTACCGTTTCAAATCCATCTTCAAGATATTCAAGCATTACCGACGCCAGAAAAGTTACCGATGGGGTTATTAGTCTGGAAAGCACGCCCTTGGTGGCAATTTCTACTGTTGCTGCTGGCAGGGGTTGGTGCATTGTCGGGACTCGGCTTTTTGATTTGGTTTGTGTTCTTTAAACCCACTCCAGAGCCAATCCTGGCAGAATTCAAACCGGATAGTGCTAGTTATACGGAGGGAGGCAGGGTACGCTTAAACTGGACGATCTCGAATTCAGATAGGCTTGAGCAGCTGGTAATTTCTGCAACCAAAGATCAAATTGCGAGCAGTCCCCAAGTTTACGACTTTCGTCAAGGCTTACCGACAGAACTGAACCGTTATTGCCAAATTCACGATCGCGATCGCAATTTAACTTGTACCAACGTCGATACAGGTGCCCGACTGGCGGGAAAATACACCTTCCAACTTCAGATTAAGGCAAAATCCGCAGAAAAACCTATTCAGCAGAAACTTGATGTCGTAATTCAACCTAAGCCACTGCCTCAGGTGGCAAGCATTACAGCACGCCAGTCTCAACTCGAAAAAGGGAAACCCTTAACCCTTAGTTGGAATATCAAAAATTTTAGCCAACTCGTTCAGCTTCAGGTTATTGGTCAACTCAAAGAAGATAAACCAACGCTCCTCAAGACTTATGATTTTCAAAAACAAATTCCTCCAGAACTAACAAAGCAATGTCAACCTCCAATCAACGAAACATTGAGTTGTTCCAACGTGGATATAGGGCTTCCAGCTAAACCAGGCGACTATACGATTAGCCTTCAACCTGTGTCTAGTGGAAGTCAAAAACAATCGCCACTCTCTAAAGCAATTCAAGTCCAGTTAAAGGCAACACCCCTTCAAATTATTGACTTTACGCTCAATAATCAAAGTTCAGAAACGAATCCCTCAATGTTCTTAAAAGTTGGACAAGTTGTGACTCTCAACTGGAAGGTACAGGGGGATGGTGCTAAGGTTAAACTCGAACCTTTAGGTGATGTCCCAGCTAGCGGTTCTAGGACACTGAAAGCGACCACAAGTCTTTCTCAAATTGTCCTCACGGCTGAAACCGAACAAGGTCAATCAGTCAAACGTGCGTTTTTGCTCCAAGTTGATACGCCAAAACCGCTTCAGAAGCCGACTAATACAGATTCTTTAAAACTAAAGCTACAGATGACAAAGCAAAATTAGCGAGTTCAACACGAACTTTAGTTGACTTAAAATGTCAGCTTTTTTGATGGCTGAAATTTATCCTTTCTTCTGCCCAGCAGGATTAATGGCTTGATACTAACCTGAGTCCCAGTACACCTGCCAAAATTAAGCCAATGCAAATAAAACGCTTTACTGAAGCAGGTTCACCAAATAAAACTACCCCTAATAAAGCCGTACCCATTGCCCCTATCCCAGTCCAAACGGCGTAAGCAGTACCTACTGGTAATGTGCGTAGTGCTATCGATAAAAAGAAAAAACTCAATATCATACAAACAACTGTGGGAATACTGAAAGCCAGCTTAGTAAAGCCTTGTGAATATTTCAGACCAATTGCCCATGCAATCTCTAACAACCCTGCAACCAATAAATATACCCACGCCATTGTTTATTTTCCTGCACATTGTAGAAATTAAAGCTTTTATCTTCTTAACGATTTTTTCTTATATTAAATATAAAGAAATATTACAGAAGCTGAATGCATGACACAAGACAAGCTATTCCAGACGTTTAAATTTCAACTCGCCACGAAATTCACGCAAAAAGGTTGGGTTTTGCGATCGCAAAATCCAACCTATAATTATCCTTAATATCAATTTCATGTGAAGCTGCACAAAATGATTAACCCTCTATTCTTGGCGTTCTTGGCGGTTCGTTTTTAATTCTATGCATCTTCATAAAGAATTGGTATAAGTCAATACACTTGGTCTAAAATCCAATTTCAATGGTGAAACTGCGAATCTTTCCTGTATCTGCGTCAGCCTGATCTGCAACTTCTAGAGTCCAGGTTCCTTCGGGACTTTTACCTTTTAAAGCAGCAAGTTTAAGGGTATTTATCTCATGATAAGTAGTTTTAATATTATCTGTAGCTCCGCCCTGGCGATCGTGCAGAATTACAGGAAGTACGCCTGTTTGCACTGGGGGAAGGAGAGTAACTATAAGATCCCCAATAAAAGTATGCTCGATGTCTACATTAACTTTGATAGATTTTATCAGGTTAGTACTAGTGATCGCCAACGATAATGTTGATTTTTGTAAGTCGTTAATTGGGACATCTTGCACTGCCTGAAATCTGCTGATGGGTGATGTTTCAGGTGGCTTGGCCAATTCTACAGCTTTCAAAGCATTCATTCGACCGTAACCGTAGAAAGGACTACGACCATTAGTATCATATTTACCTCCAGCTTGATCAATGCGATCGCAAGAGCGTTTAATAATATCTCGCACTTCGTCCCAACGCAGATTTGGGTTTCTGGCAATAATTAGAGCTGCAACACCAGCCGCACCCGGACAAGCACTAGAAGTTCCGCCGAATTGGTTCGTGTAGTTGCCTGGAACGTCACCCAAATTCCGATTACCCGAATTATAGCCAACTACACCAGAGCGATCGCTTGTCCAAATTCCAGGGGTTTGAGAACTATCGCCATTATTGCTGGGGAAGGCACACCAGACCGCCTGACCAAAGTCACTGTAAGCGCTTCTCGTGCCGTAGTCGTTACAAGCTGCCACAGCAATCACCTTTTGATAGCTGGCGTAGCCATCATTATCGACGCTTTCGTTACCATTACCAGCCGCGAATAAAATTACACAGCCCTTGCCGTTACGTCCCTTATTAATTGCAAACTCCATAGCAAGGCGTGTAGAATCAGGCAGAGGTACTTTCTGCTTGTGTAAAGGATCATTGGGTTCATACCAAACACCATCTGCGGGCCCCCAGCTACAAGAAATTACATCAGCACCATTTTGAGCCGCCCAAACAAAAGCATCTGCTTCATCCTGCGACCCCAGCGCCGAAGCTAAACGAATCGGCATCAGCTTTGCACCGGGTGCTACACCAGATGCACCAAAGTTGCCGTTTCCACAAGCTACTCCTGCACAACTTGTCCCGTGGTTATCGTCGTTTCCGGGTCTGGGATTGTCAGTTTTACGTGTGACATCACGCGGGGCAACAATTTTTCCAGAGGAACGGAACTCTTCATGCTCAAGATCCACACCGTCGTCAATAATTGCAATAATCGTCCCAGTGCCATTGCTCAATTTCCAAGCTGCCTCAACGTTGGCATGGGCCTTAATTACCTGACCATCAATTGTTGTTTGCTTTAAGTGCCACTGTTGCGGAAAAACCTGACGTCGACGTGATTCACGCACTAGTTCAGGATGGCACAGTTCAACTGATTCTTCATTCAAAAGTCTTTCGGCGATGTCAAAGATAGCTATACCAGTATTTGTAGGAGCATTGACAAAATAAGCATTTGGTGCATATTCCAGTTGGCGTTTAATTGTTAAGCCGTAACGTCTTAAGACCTCTTGGCAGACAGTTAACTCTTCTTCATTATTGAATTTAAGGAAAAGGTTTTCGGTGTAAATTATCGGTTGACTGGATGCTGGATCGATCAGAACCCGTCCGGCAAATTGGACTTCAGACTCATTGTTGAGGATATCACGGGCGCGATCGCGCAAAGCCACACCTTCAGTCGGAACTTTCGTTCGCAAAATTTCTACACCTGCTTGCCGAAACCGTGTTGTTAACTCGAATTGATTCAGGATGCTGCGAGCTGTGGGTGATACTGGTGCAACTTCAAAGGGTCTGGCACCAACAAGATTACTGCGGCTTTCGGTACGCACTACAACGTGTTCCTCACTGATAGCAAGTTCATATTGTTGGCCATTCTGCCCACCATAGCGAACTTGAACCATAATTTTATCTCCTGGGATATTTGAAATATTACTATCTTAAAAATTAGGCATTTAGATGGGAAAAACTGCATCATACGTTATGTTCTTGCAGTGTGCGCTTGGGATTTACGTTTAGTTTATGGATGCTTCTGATTTCTTATGTTATATGTGTATTACGGTTTCAAAAGATACAACTCAAACAGAATTTAGTTTATTTAAGTTCATACAAGCCTTTGATTCGTCTTTCCAGAAAAGAGGGATTCAAGGTCAATGAAGAGGAAAGGGGGCAGGGGGCAGGGAGCAGGGGGGAGAACCCCATAAATAAATTTAGGGGCAAGAAAACGGACGCATTATTTCTCGTGCTACGCATCGACGCTCGATGACTCGCTAACGCTGCGCTATCGAAATAAATATTTTTGCCTTTGGGCATAAATAAATTTAGGGGGTTGAAACCCAAATGGCAGGGGAAATGAGCGAATCTTTCTCCCCTGCTCCCCTGCCTCTTTGGTCAGGCTGTTTTAGGAATCTTCAATATGAATAAAGGCGTATAGCTCTGCATTCATATTGAAGATTTGTATTCCACATCATTGAAAAACGCTATAACATCATTAGAACTTGAAAAAATGTTTTATTTCCCGGCAGAATATTTTCTACAGGTGTACTCTTTACCCCTGATTCCTGAAGTGAGATTTCAAAAAGATTACTTTTCTGAATATCCTGAACAAATTCGCGTTGGCAGTGATGCCTACGCCGGGCTACGACTACGCAATGTTATATCTTACACTCGTAAGCCTGGATATTATGCAATACATTACAATCAACCCAAGACCATAGTAACAGGAGCAATTTTACAACTTAACGATGGTAAGATAGCAGTTTTTCCAGGCGAACCCAATCAATCAGAACAGGGAACACTAAGTCCAATTTACACCTTACAATCAAATGGTTCCCTAGCAGTACCAACCGGGCTGGTTTTCATCCGCTTTGCTGAAAGCGTTGATGTGAAGTCGCAACGCGAGGTAATTAATCGAGCCGGTTACGAAATAGTAGAAAGCCTTCCCTATGCACCTCATACCGCTTGGTTACGTGCCCAATCAGGTAATATTGTAGATGCGATCGCTAGGATTCCTCAGTTAGAAGCGATACCTAAAGTTGAAAATATCGAACCTCAGATGCTTATGGAAAGAGGCTTGAGACTAGGGTATTGATTTCTTTAGAAATGAGCCTAAGATTTTTCATTAATATATCAATCCTATGCTGATAACAAGAGAGCTAAAAGCTGCGGGGGTGAAAGCTTTTTGACTCCCTAGTACTGAAAGGCGATCGCAGTGGTCACAATTGCGAGAAACTGAAAACAGATTAATTAGGAGAGGAGAACCTAATGAGTTGGACTAAAGTTCTTGCAGTCGAAGCACTTTCACCAGGTACGCGACAAGTGGTGAAAGTTGGCAACCGGAAAATTCTGGTTTTGAACCACGAAAATCAGCTTTATGCAGTAGATAACAACTGTCCCCACTTAAAATTACCGTTGAAAAGTGGGAAAATCACTGAAGATGGGGCAATAGTTTGTACCTTCCATCGCAGTGCTTTTGATCTGCGTACTGGTGAGGTAAAAGACTGGTGTTCTTGGCCACCTGGTGTAGGTAAAGTACTCTCAATGGTTTCGCCACAAAAAGTATTGCCAGTATTTCCTATTCGTGTGGAAGAAGGTAGCATCTGGGTTGATGTACAAGAGGAATAGCGCTATCTATTTTTTAGGAGTTAATACCAATGCAAAAAAATGCGCCAAATAGATCATTTGTAGAGACGCGATTCATCGCGTCTTTACCCAAGGATGTGTTGCAATCATGAATTGAAATGGTATAACCGACAAAAACCCCAGCCAATAACTTTAGCTGGGGTTTTTCTCAAAATGCAACTATTTCAGAGATAAAGTAACTATTGAATCAGAGAGAACATTTTCTCAAGTAGCTTAAACGTTTTGTTGTGATGTAATATTGGGTTGTGTATTACCATTGCCAGCTTCTATAGAAGCTGTAGCACTTTGAGAATGCCCTAAATTCACTTTAAATACCTTGTTTTGCTCTTGCTCCAGTTTAGGTAAAGTCAGAATTAAAATGCCATCTTTCATATCTGCCTTAACTTGTTGATTCTGAACTTTGCTTGGTAGAGGAACTACTCTAGTAAAGCTGCCATACCGAAATTCAGAATGAACTTTAGCGTTAGATTCGGAATGTTTTTCGTAACGATGCTCACCAGCAATCGAGACTGCATCTTGAGTAACTTGAACATCTAGGTTTTTAGCGTCCACGCCTGGAATCTCAACTCTTAAGATGAACTCTGAACCATTGTCAGATAATTCAATAGCAGGAACCCACGCTGTTCTTGATGATGCAGAAATATCAGAGTTACCGCGCTCGGCTGCTGTAAGCTCAGAGAACAGTTGATCCATTTGACGACGTAGAATTTCCATTTCACGGAATGGTTCCCAACGAATGAGTGCCATATCTCAATCTCTCCTTAACTTTTTAATTGACTTTTGAGTAATCAAACTTAGTTTTAGAGGAATGTAGAGATTTCAGATATTTAATCAATTATCGAACCTCTACGTTTTGAGAGAGAAGCTTTGTTTGTTTTGTTTCATCTCTCTAGAAACTAATTTAATAAAAGAAAAATCTAAAAAAAGTTGGGTAAACCGTACAGACATAAGTTGGATTTACCGTATCAAACAAAAAAAGGATGGAAAGCTTGAGAATAGTTGATGTCAAAGTATCTTCTTGGCGTAGCAATTGACTTATGCACAAGAACGAACAGCGACTTCTCCATTCATGAGCAGTGAATGCCAAACAAATCGCGGGCAAGCAATGTATAGTTTAAAACAAGCTTCTTCAGTGTCGTGTTCTTGTCGCAGACAGAGCTATTATATAAACTGTATAGGACTTAGGCAGAAAGGCAGTTACGTTATAAACTTGTGCAAATGGGGAACTCTATGATTAGAGATTGATCGTTTAAATTATTTTTTGTTTGGAATATCCACAAGAGGCGCTTGTTAATGATTAGTATAATTACACCAGTTTATAACGGAGAGAAATTCATAGAATCTTGCATTCAAGTTGTCATTGACCAAAACTGTTTAGAAGTGGAGCATATCATTGTCGATGGAGGTTCAAGCGACAAGACAATAGACATTATTAAGAATAAAGCCAATCAATATCCCCATATCCGATGGGTTAGCGAAAAGGATCGAGGGCAATCTGATGCTCTCAATAAAGGAATTGCTATGGCACAAGGAGAAATTATTGGTGTTTTAAATGTTGATGATTTTTATGAAACAAACGTTCTTAACCGCGTCTGTGAAATTTTCAAAAATTTACCAGAGCCTAGCTTGATTGTTGGTAACTGTAATGTTTGTAATTTGGAAGGTGAACTAACTTTTATTAATAAAGCTAAACAATTAAGGACGATTGATTTATTGTTAGAACGACGAATTAATGACGATGGAATTATCGATGCTTCTTTTCCGTTAAATCCTTCTGCTTACTTTTATCACAAATCATTGCATCAGCAAATCGGACTATACAAAGTAGAAGAACATTATGCAATGGATGTAGATTTCCTTTTGAAAGCGGTTAGATCATCTCATGTTAAGTATTTCAATGAGACTTGGGGTAATTATAGATATTATCCAGGAACCAAAACATTTGATGATTCTGCAAAAGGAATGAGCTTAGTGCGAATGAGGCAATTGTTTAATGATTATATGAAAACATTACCACTAATAGAACAATGGCAAATTTGGTTAGCTCGTAACATTAATTTTAGTTTATTAAAAATATTTTATTTCTCTAAGCATCCAGAACAATTATCTGAATCGATTAAGCAGCGATTAACTAATATCAATTCCTGAAAATCCCAATCCATATATAGAGTTCTTATTTGATTTTGAAAATACACGTAATGGCGCTACAACGCAGCCAAACAAAGAGGGATGCTTACCGTGAGCTACGCTCACGGTAAAAAATACTAGTTTATAATCCAGTTTTTCAGAAAATGCACAAAAGCTGATTTTTAGAGAACACGATAAACTAAGCTAATTGCTTTACTATTAGCTTTTATTGTATCGTCCTGGTGACTATATTCCATTAGAGTTGTATATAGAGGGGTAAGGAGGCGAGCGACGTTCGCCTCCTTACCCCTCCCTTATCATTGTTAACAAGATAATTTTGAGTATTTTAACTGATTGACAAAAAAATTATCTTAACCTCTCACGGATAACAACCTTCTAATTAGCAATCCTAAGCAAAAGTCAGTTTTTTGCTCAAAAAGCTAAGTAAACTTTTGTAACCAAAATCCGATACTCGCGTAAAAAAAGTTGCAGTAACAAGAGAAACAAATAGGGGCTGTATCGAAACTACATAGGTTATGAGTATAAAAAACTCCACCCATAAAAGAATAGAGGCTACCATCGCTTTCAATGAATTCAAGAAAATAAAGTCTGATTTAAAGGATTGAAATGCTTTCATAAATTTGCAGGAAGCGGTAATTCTGATTCGAGCAGCTTAGTGATGAAAATTCATATTTAAAAGCTTATTCAGTAATTGCAGTGACTTGAACTATGTTTATTAGCAACCGCATTTTAGAGCAAAATAATTTTCCAATCAGACTGCTACTAGAAAAAGAGTTACAGCATACTAAGTCCGTAATTGTTGATATGGAAGATGCAGTTTTCTGGGTAAAGCCAAATGCGCGGTTTCTCTACGCTAATGATGCAGCGTGTAATTTGGTGAGATGTTCTCGTGAAGAATTACTCTCTATGACTATGCACGATATCAAACCAGACTTTTCGCCAGCAGTTTGGTCAAAGCATTGGAGAACTATTAAAGAGCAGGGCTACCTATATTTTGAATCTTTATATAGAACTAAAGAAAAGCAGACCTTTCCCGTAGAAATTACTATTATCTATTTGGAATACAACTCTAGCGAATATGGCTGTATCTTTATCCACAATATCAGTCAACGTCAGCAGGCGTCTATTGTTTTACAAAAGGTTAATGAAGTATTAGAGTGCAAAGTGCAACAGCTTATAGCTGAATTAAGAGATGCTAACCAGAAATTATACCGAGAGAAAATTTTGCGCCATCAGGTAGAGACGGCTTTAGAACAAGAAAAACTACTCATTGAACACAAAGCGCACTTTTTCTCTATGCTTTCTCATGAATTTCGCACTCCGTTAAATGTCATCTCACTATCCGCTAGTTTACTGAAACGTCATCTTCATCGGTGGACTGAAGAGAAAAAATTACAATACTTGCAACGCTTGGAAATGGCAGTGCAAGAAATCAGCCAATTGATGGATGAAATTTTTCTCAACGCTAGGCCAGAAACAGAAAAGCTCAAGTTTGAGCCAAAACCACTTAACCCGATCCAATTGTGTACTGACATATTGGCAGAAATGAATTTGAACGAAAGCAACGCCAGTTGCTTGATGCCGGGAGACCCTTTTGAAGTTTTTTCCCGGGAAGAACCACACGACTTGCTACTACCAAAAGAATCCCCCGTTGTGTCTCCCAAAGGAGAAGTTTCGAGTAAAAAAAGCTTCTACTCCAACAATGGACAAAAGAAAAACTTCCCAATATTCGCGTCCCCGGAATCCCCTCACAACGTAGTCACCTTAATTAGCCAACGTGATTGTACAGTCTGTGCAGATCAAAAATTGTTACAGCCTATTCTCAGGAATTTACTCTCAAATGCAGTCAAGTATTCTCCAAGTGGTAGCACGATTGATTTAATAGTTTCTCGCCAGGATGAAGAAGTGATTTTCCAGATTAAAGATCGAGGAATTGGCATTTCTGTAGGAGATCAACAACGACTATTTAAGCCATTTCATCGCGGTACGAATGTCGGTAATATCCCCGGTAATGGATTGGGATTAGCACTTGTCAAAAAGCTTGTAGACCTGCATGGTGGTCAAATTTCAGTTGCCAGCGAGGTTGGGATAGGTACTACATTCACAATTGCCCTACCGGTGCAGTGACAATCTCTGCAACAGGACAGCCAGAAAGTCTATGAAAATTGATAATTCATCTGACGCTTAACATCAAGAGGACACTATGACTAAAATTCTAGTGATTGAAGATGAGCAAGAAAGCCGAGATATATTTTTAGACAGTTTAGAAGCAGAAGGGTTTGAAGCGATCGCTGCGGAAAATGGTCTTGTTGGTATTCAGCAAGCACAAGAACACTTGCCTGATTTAGTGCTTTGCGACATTCTGATGCCAGAACTAGATGGTTATGGTGTCCTGAATACATTGCGCCAAAACCCTTTAACAGCAACAATTCCCTTCATTTTTCTCAGTGCCAAATCTACAAAAACTGAGGTTCGTCAAGGGATGAATTTGGGAGCAGACGATTATCTTACCAAACCCTCGACAGTAGAAGAATTGTTGGAAGCGATCGCTACCCGATTAGAAAAACAAGCAACCATGCGCCAGTGCTATGTTGCTCAGTCCCCACCAGTTCCAGAACTCCAAAGTACTGATGCAGACACATTAGCAAATTCCCAATCACTCTTGCCTACTTGTCCTCAACTTAAAGAGGTTTTCGACTTTATCGAAGCCAATTATTATCAATCCATTACCCTGTGTGACGTAGCCCAAGCAGTAGGTTACTCCGCAGCTTACTTAACCGATTTAGTACGACGCCAGACAGGAAAACCAGTGAATCATTGGATTGTCGAGCGCCGGATGGCAGCAGTGCGTACCTTACTTTTAGAAACTAACCAATCCGCAAATCAGATTGCTGAGGTTGTGGGCTATCAGAATGAGGGTCATTTCTTTCGTCAGTTTCGCCAGTATCACGGGACTACCCCTAAAGCTTGGCGAAAGGCGCAGCAAATCCAGTAGTTAAAAGCTGAACTAGCGCCTCAGTAATCAGAAAACCCGTTTGTTGCTCAAACTAAAGGCTTTGAAGCCCCACTACTGACTGGGTTCACTACAATCTTGAACTTTTGCTAAGGAGTTTCAGGCGCAAAGCAACAATTAAAACACCGACACCTAGCAAGCTTAAAGTTGCAGAAGGTTCGGGGACTGATTTGGGTTCCACACCCAGTGCGACAATAGCCTTGTCTGCCTGGATCAGTCCGAAGCCAAGTCTGGAGTCGAAGCCTAATGAAGGGCTGTCAGCCGTATCTCTTAGAGCATCATAGATTTCAGTAGGTGTTGCGCTTGGATCGCCCTCTAGTAACAGTGCTGCAACTGCGGCTGTGAAAGGAGCCGATGCCGAGGTACCTAAAAAGGTGTAGAAGTCGGGGTTGGCATTAAGAGGAGAACTTCCACCTAAATTGAAGGAAATTGCTAGCCCATCCGGAGCCACAACATCCGGCTTGAAAGAATCCGGGTTGCCTTCTGAAGAAAATGGTTCTAGCTGACCCTGCTTTACAACAACATCGAACGTTTTACTTGAGTAGGATTTTGCGTTCCCGTAGTACACTGCTCCAACGGTCAGCGTATTAGGGTTATTTGGATGCCCATATATTGGAATACCAGGCACTCGGCTATCGGGGGGAAGATAATTATTATCGGCACTAGTGAAGTAAGAAATCCCCCGGTTAACTACTGTGTTAATTGCCTGGTTAATTGGCCCGTCTGGAGGCTCCAAATCTAGTAGGTTTAAAGGTGCATCAGGAGGAGTGATCGGAGGGTAAAAATAGCCCCAATCATCCACAATTATATCTGCACCGGCAGCTGCTAGAGCCTGAATGCCTTGACCAAAGCTATCCGTGTTGCTCAAGCTTGTGTGAAACGCTAAGTTAGCCCCTGGAGCCACAGCATGGATGATCTGTAATAAAGCGCGACCCTCATCCGTGGTACCAGGTTTAGCATAGTCATTTAGCACGTTAACATTAGATGGTAAGTAGCCATCGGCTATATTTGTAGCATAAGTATCCTGGTTGTTAGAGGTATCGAAGGTCTTTGCTGTGGCGAAGCTATCTGATAGTACGCCGATAGTGATTCCAGTGCCATCTAGACCGTAGCGATCGCGCAAAACATCAACCCCTGTAGCTTTGGCTGCTGCTTCAATTGGTAGGGTAAAGCTAGCCGCCTGTACCTTGGCAACAAAGCTCCCAAGTGCAGCAGTTGTCACAATCATCCCTGACGTAACGATTGTTTGCAGGAGTTTCAAATCTCTCGGAAAGGTTTGTACAATCTGTCTAAAATTGCTAAACTTTCCTGATCTGAAGGCAATATTTTTTTTTAGATTCATTGAAAAAAACTTTTACTTCCAAAAGTTACATTGAGAATAAAGAGCAGCTAAACAAGTATACTTAGCTGCTCTTTAGCTTTGGTTATTATTTAGAAGTCTACCAGAGTAGAACTACTACCTAGACTGATGGAGCTATGCTGGGCCTTGGGCACCACCGACAGCTCCAATCCCTGCCTTCTTAGCTAAATCCCCTCCGGAATCGCCATCGACTAACGCAGTTCCTGCTCCAACAATGGCACCTCCAAGAGCACCGAGACCAGCACCTACTGGCCCTCCTGCTGCTCCTGCTACTCCTCCAGAAACTGCTTCTAACTCGGCATCGCTTAGACTGCTACCAATAGCAGCTGCTTCAGTAATTTGATTGAGCAACTGCTGAGATTCTTCTGGAGTGAAATTATATCCTGCCGCTCTTATAGCTACAGCACGTTCCTCATTAGTTTTAGGGCTTTTAAGTTGGCTTCGTAAATTATCATCCGTAATCATTGCATTAAAAAACGCCTTGGCATCTTGGATAGACATATCTTTCTCCTTCAGTAAATAACATTCAGTTTGGTTAGAGATTGAGTGTTAACTCTAAGTTGCATTTTGATCGCTGTTCGTGATTCTCAGCAAACTTTGCTCAGACATTTCATCTTTTTATGCTTTAGCAATCAAGTTAGAAGTGCTGAACCTGTAAAAAGACTAACTGAGTTTTGAAGGTAATTACCATACACTATCTTTTGATGGAACTAATAATTTTTTTGATATCAAGGTAAAAAAAATTGTTAGTCTTACATAAATATTGTGTATTAAATTTAGCTTTTAGATATCTTAATCTATTAGATATTAATCTAACCTTCAGTTCGCTCAAATAAAAAGTTGATGAATTTAATGAAAAATGCAAATAATTAACTTTAGTCACCGATAATATTTCGATACAGTAAAATAAAAAACTCAAAGGGAAAATATACCATGATGAACAATTCAATTAATCATAAAAATAAAATTGATGCCCAACAGCAATCTAATGAGTTATCTGATGAAGAGCTTACTTCGGTTTCTGGTGGTATAGAATTAGGCAAAGTAGTAGACGCTGCTAAGGACTTTGTTACTGACGTTTACAAAGAGGGCAAAGACTTAGTTTCTGATATTGGGGAAAACCTTGATAAACATTTCTAAAGGAATTTAATTAAATGTTTTAAAACTCAATGGTTGAATCTTTAAAAACCTGATTTTCAAATAAAGCAAAACAACTTTCAGGCATCTTGATTTTGAGGAATTTTTTTACCAAACTCAAGTCGAGTTAATGGTAATTGGTAATTCAAGCTTCTCTTCTATTAAATGAAGCGATCGCATCCAGTGGTCAGATAGCTGGCAGGATGAACCCAAATCTACTTACGCCCTAGCAAGAGGTGTAATATGAGCAAAACAACAAGTAATTCTCCTGCTTCAGAGAAAGAATCACTTCCCAACCAAGGAATCGACAATGTTTTGGATGCTCGGTTTCCTATCCTACCGGGTTCTGGTTGGCAAAATCGGCAAGCCTTTTTAAAGGTTCTTGTTAAGGCGAAGCAGTCCCTATTTAACCCCTCTGCCTGGTCTATCAGAACGAAACTCTCGGTAGCACTTCTCTGTGTTGCTCTTATACCGATGAGCTTCACCACCTATCACAACCTCCAAGAAAGCCTTAAGAGTGCAGAGGACAGCGAATATCGCAAACTGGAACTCTTAGCCACCAGTAACGCTAGTCGCCTCGACCAGTTAATTATCGATATTCAGCGTGTTGCAGTCCAAGTCAGTACTGATAAGGATGTAGTGGGTTTTCTGTCTGCTACTAATCCTCAGAAGCAAACAGCCTTCCGTTCTTCGATGCAACGAACGCTAAATAATGTCTTTAGCTCTAACCCCGACTATGATGTTCTCTACATTATAGATACAAAGGGGCGCTGTCTTGCTGCTACTGACCCCACATTCATTACTCAAAACTATGCTTTCCGTGAATACTTCCGCTTTAGCATTCAGGGACGCCCTTACGTTTCCAGCATTATAGTTGGTACAACAAGTGGACGGCCAGGCATCTATTTCTCCAATCCTATACGGTCTGAGAGCGGCAAGATTGTCGGTGTGGGGGTCTTAAAAATCAAGGGAGAAGACATCTGGGCGATTGTAAATGCGTTGCAGGCTAGCTCTCAAAGTTATGCCTTCTTGGTTGACGAGCGTGGCGTAATCATTAGCCATCCTGATAAATCGCTGCTTTATCATAGTTTAGTCCGCTTGCCAGCTAACAAACAACAGCAGGGCGAAACCGATAGGCTTTATGGCGTCAAGCAAATCAAAAGCTTGGAAATTCCAGAGTTAGCAGATGCGATTGTTGGAGCTAAACAGACAAGTCACACCAGCTATCATTCCCCAATTGAGCAGACACGCCAGATGATCGGCTTTGCTCCCTTACAAGAGCAACCTTGGGTGTTAGGGGTAAACAAAGCTCACGCACAATTTGATGCTCCCTTGAATGAACTCATTTGGCAGAACAGCTACAGCTTACTGGCAGTAGGAGCGATCGCAACAATCATCGCCTTGATTTTAGCGCAAAGTATTGCCAAACCGATTCGTGCCTTAACAAAAGCAGCACAATCACTGGTAGAACAGGATGATTTTGATACTCATCAGTTAGCTAAAGTGTCTGACGCAAATGATGATATTGGTCAACTAGTGCGTGTTTTCCTGCAAATGGCCCAAGAAGTGAAGGCGCGAGAGCAGAAGTTGAAACAGCAGGTGATGGAATTAAACGTTGAAATCGACGAAGCGAAAAAGGTACGTCAGGTAGCTGATATCACACAGACTGATTACTTCCAGCAACTCCAACAAAAAGCGCAAAAAATCAAAGCGCGAACAAGCAAAGATGATGAGACAGAAATCGACTATTTCCAACAGTTACACCAAAAAGCACAAAATCTTAAAGGTCGCGTTGTAAAAGTAGCTAATTGAAGAAATCCCCAAATAGCAACTATATCCAATACTTTTCGGATAAACCCAATAATCTCTCTTTTGGTCTGGGGAAAGGTTAAAGGGCAAAGGGGAAAGGTAAATTCAAACCCTTTCCCTTTCCCCTTTCCCCCTTAACCGAAAAGTATTGCAACTATATCAAATTCACATAGCTAGGGTATGGCATTATGTCCAAAATTATATCTATTCATTCGTTTCGTGGTGGTACGGGAAAATCAAATTTAACTGCTAACTTAGCAGCTACTATTGCACGTCTTGGAAAACGTGTAGGTATCATTGACACCGATATTCAATCACCAGGGATTCATATTATTTTTGGTCTAGACGAGGAAAAGATGAATCGTTCCCTTAATGACTACTTATGGGGACGCTGCGCGATCAAAGATGCTGCCTACGATGTTAGTAATACTTTAAATGTGGAAGGGGAGACATCTGTAAGCAATGGCAGCCTCTATCTAATTCCTTCCAGTATTAAAGCAGGAGAAATTTCCCGTATCTTGCGCGAGGGTTATGATGTAGGCAAACTCAACGACGGCTTTGAGGATCTAATCCGCTATCTCAACCTAGACTATTTGTTGATTGATACTCACCCTGGTTTGAATGAAGAAACCTTACTAGCGATCGCTATTTCTGATATTTTAATCGTTATCTTACGTCCAGACCACCAAGACTTCCAAGGTACTGCGGTAACGGTGGAGGTGGCGAAAAAATTAAAAGTGGACAAAATGTTGCTGGTAATTAATAAGGTGCTACCAGCAATGGATTTCAACGCTCTGCGAGAACAAATGGAAACAATCTACAACACTCCAGTGGTCGGTATTGTGCCTCTTTCTGAAGAGATAATTCAGTTAGCCAGCAGTGGTTTGTTTTGCTTGCGTTACGCTGACCATCCATTTAGCCAGACGGTGCAAGAAATTGCTCGGCAGATCATGGATCAAGTTGAGTTAAAGAAGGCATTAGTGGGAGGCGATCGCTTTTGAGCAATCAACACCAACTTCGTGCTAATGTACTTGCCTCTTATGGTGCTAGTGCAAGGGAGACAGAAGAATTACTTGCCTATAATCAAAACACCTTTGATCACAGTTTTTCAACACTCCCCGCCAAGTTTCCGCTTCCACCCGAACCCCATGTAGCCGCCTGGGAAGAATACGCCACTTTGGCTCAAGAGGTAGGAGTCTTTCAAGCTTTATCAACCAAATTGGTACAGTTAAAGTTCCCCATACTTAAAGGCATCAGTCAAACAGAGGCATATCGCTTTGCTACCCGTAAGGGTATTCCAGTGGATAGCATGATTGAGGCGACTAGTTTGATTTTGCAGCAACCCGAACAACTCCAGTTGATGATACATCAAAGCTTGGCTGGAGCCATCCCCGTTTTGCTGACCAGGAACCGAAAAGATTTTGTTTCTTTGTTACAGGCGCTAACAATGCGGAATGAACCCAAGCCAGTCCCTGCTTCTATGGGAGCTTGCATGATTATTGGTTTAAACAACTGGGATCGGGTTCGCCAGTATCGCCAACAATGGGAAGTTAGAAATTTTGGTAACTGCTCCGAAAGTAGTTGGTTAGAAGAATTTGGACGACTAATCCCGCAAAAGCAGCTTTATCAAGATCGGTTGATGATTTTGAGTGACGGTTTCTATAGCAATGTTTCAGCCAGCGACATTGGACTTTCGCAACCAGAATGGCGGCGTATTTCCCTAAATATTAGGCTGGAACATGAATGTACTCACTACTTCACACAGCGCTTATTTGGCTCCATGCGGAATAATCTACTCGACGAACTGATTGCCGACTACAGAGGTATTGTGGCAGCTATCGGACACTATCGGGCTGATTGGTTTTTGCGTTTTCTGGGGCTGGAGTTATTTCCAGATTACCGAGAAGGGGGCAGATTGCAAAATTACCAGGGTCAACCACCGCTTTCAGAGGGCGCATTTAAGATTCTGCAAGCATTGGTGAAGTCTGCTGCTGAGAATTTAGAACGCTTTGATGCTGAACATGGAGGCAAGTTAAGAACTCTTAATAGTCAACCGATTATGTTAATAGCTTTAACTTATTTGACATTAGAAGAATTGGCTGACTCTCAGGCGCACTCCTATATCCAAAAAATTCTAGACCAATGGCTGACAACTCTCACAAACAAGCAAGCGGAGCATCCAGAAACTGAACTTAAATTTATATGAGTTATGACAGAAGTTCTACTTAAGGAATTGAGTAATAGCGACATCAATTGGATGATCGCTACGGGTCAAAAAAAGGAAATACCTGCTGGCACTATCCTTGTGCAGCAAGGAAAAACCCTGGATACCCTACACATCATACTGGATGGAACATTCACAATTACTGTTTTACAAGCTACAAACAATCCTCTAGATCGAGCTTTTGCAGCAATGGAGGATAGCGAAACATTAGGACGAGAGATTGCACGGGTTTCAAGTGGTGAGATAGTAGGAGAAATCCCGTTTATTAATGTCCGCGCAGCTGTTACCACTGTTGAAGCAGCTGAAAATTCATTGGTAATATCGATTTCTCGGCAGCAATTGACCGCAAAATTGCAGCAGGATATTGGTTTTGCATCTCGATTTTATCGAGCGATCGTTATTCTACTAGCAAACAGAATCACTCAACTGGGTCATAGCAAACTTGTTAAGAGCAATACGCTCAGAGATATGCTGTTTATTTTGGAACAATTGCATGATAGTGACATCGATTGGATGATTGCTACAGGTACTAGCCAAAAAATTGCCGCTAACACAGTACTCATCCGTGAGGGAGGGCCTGTGGATGCACTGTATATCCTACTGGATGGAACAATGACAGTTTCTGTTTCTGAGGATGAACGTAATCCTTTAACTCGCGCCTTTGCGGCTTTAGAGGGTGACGAAACTACAAGCAGAGAGATAGCAAGATTATCAAAAGGCGAAATCGTCGGAGAAACAGCTTTCATTGATACCCGTTTGCCTTTTGCAACTGTTAGGGCTATTGGAGACTCGCTTGTATTGTCAATTCCTCGACAACAATTAGCAGCAAAATTACAACAGGATATAGGTTTTGCATCTCGATTTTATCGGGTGATTGCTACTCTGCTTGCAAATCGATTAGAGGGAATGTTCAGTCGGCTTGGTTATGGCAGACGAGTTTATAGCAAAGGTCAATCACTGGATGAAAATGTTGAATATGAAGATGAACTGGATTCTAATATTTTAGATAGCATGGCACTGTCCGGAACAAAATTTGATTGGATGTTAAGCCGTTTAAGAAAAAATTAGATTTATTTCGATACTGATAACTAATATAATTGATAACTGTTTTAACAGTAGTGTCTGTTTGTCCTATCTCCTCAAGATGCACACTATGAAAATCGACCGATTGCAGGAACTTAAGCAAAAACTGACGGACGTTGCAGACTTGTCCGATATTTGGTCATTTTATATGGATCATTTTGCGGATTGGCCGGAATTCACTGACCTGGGTGAACCTGTTTATAATGAATATTTAGATGCTGTCCTCCACACAACTTGTCAGCAGATGTTTGACAGGGCAATCAAGATTACTGACTTTTTCCTGATATACATAGCTCCGTATCATTTATTTCATGGAGCTTTCCAAGTTGAAGGGCGTATTGGGGGTGTGATTTATTTCCAGGATATAAAAATTGGGTTACTTGCAGTGTCGGCGGATTATCCCTCTACCGATGCAGTTAAGTATTCACGTTTTTCGGAGATAATTCAACTGTCAACACCTAATGGCAACGAGCGCAATTGAGATTCACTCTTTAATGTACAGTCAAAGAAATTCCGTTATCTTTGGGTTTTAATTTGAGAATAAATGGCACAGCTTTCAATACCCAATCTGACACGGGTGTATAATTAGCAGCTTCTTCTCCAAACCTAATTGAGAGCATATCTGTATGAATAATTCCTGGATTGAGAGGTATAGCTGCCATACCAGTCGGCAATTCTTGTGCCAAAGAACAAGTCAATCCTTCTATTGCCCACTTAGAAGCACAGTATGGTGTAACTTGGGCTGAAGTAGAACGTCCCTAACCAGAACTAAAGTTAATAATAATACCCCGTTTGTTTTTCACCATTGCTGGTACAAAATGGCGAATTATATTCACTACTCCTTTGATATTGATATCTATTAAATCGGAAAATTCTTCGGATGAGATATCCCATAAAGGTGCTGGATAATTAATAATTGCCGCATTATTAATCACTATATCTGGTGGTTCATATTTTTGAAGTACGTGTTCTGCCCATTGTTTTACAAGCTGTTCATTTGCCACGTCTACAGATGTGAAATCATTGGGCGCACTAAACTTATGTGGCGTATTTTAGTGATCGCATCTGATGAACGGGCGCAACCAATAACAGTATGTCCTTGTTGAATAAAACCCTGGGTCATGGCATAACCTAGAGCTTTGCTTATGCCTGTAATCAAGATGAGTTTAGTCATATTTTTCTGCTATTCCTGACAACAAGAAACAATTCGTGGGAAAAAATAACCACTACCTCTTGCTGTCAAGATAAATTCTGGGTTATTGGGGTCGGATTTTATCTTTGTCCGCTTTTCTAGAAATAGGTACATTTACTACAATAGTATCTGGATGAACCTCTGGTACAAAACTCCATAATTGTAACACTTCTAATCACAAAAAAAATTTTCTTGAATGATTTACTAACAATTCTAATAAGCTAAACTCCACACCATAGTTATCAGCACCTAACTCTAAAGCAGTGATTCTGTCTGCTACGCATTAATTTGCTGAACGTGTCTTTAAATATATCTTATTTTTGAATATATTTTTTTACAAAAATATCTAACAATCTATCCGTTGTTATTAATAAACTATATCTAAAAAAATGCTAGTTTTATCAAAAAAAAGTAGATTGTTTTCAGAGATTTTACTACTTACACTTTTAAATAGAACGGGTACTCAGCTTTTTAATGTCAGCCATTTAACTTAACTTCAGCACCAACGGTAGCCTTTGATCAGGAATTTAAACCTGCCACCAAATTTTTCAGTCCTCAGTTCAAGCAGAAGTGATTGTCGAGGCATTCTAAATGGTCGAACAAAAACAAAACCTATTCCGAAAAGAGTCATTGGAGCGTTTATCTTCACCTGAAAGACTAGATCAATTAATGCAGGTGGTCAGTCCTAAAAGCTGGCTGCCTCTAACTGCTTTGGGTTCTTTGGTAGCAGTTGCCGTAATCTGGAGTATCTATGGACGGATTCCCATTACAGTAGAAGGTCAAGGGGTATTAATTTATCCACGCAACGTTTTGCCGTTGCAATCGAAAGGTGCAGGGCAGTTACTGGCTCTAAATGTCAATGTTGGAGATGTCGTCAAAAAGGGAGATGTATTAGCAACAGTTGACCAAGTTGATTTGCGTAAGCAATTACAACTAGCGCGAGCTAAACTAGTCCAACTGGAGGATCAGGATCGCAACGCTAGTTTGTTACAAGGGCAGCGTCAGCAGCTTGATACAAAAGCAATCCAAGAGCAACGCTTAACTCTTGAGCAAAGACTCAAGATTGTGCAGGATTTGACACCCGTGTTGAGGGAGAAAGGGCTAGTGTCAATCGGGCGCGATCGCCTCAACTTACAGCGACGCTTGCAAACACTCCAAGGGCTGCTTCCTACTCATAAAAAAAGACTACAAAACCGCCAGAAGCTATTGAAAGAAGGGGCAATTCCTGATGATGTGGTCTTAGAAGCACGGCAACAATACGACGATGCCCGTGCAAGCATTGATGAAGCACAATCTCAGTTGAAGCAACTAGACCTTAAGGAAGCAGATGCACAACAGCAATATCTCTCAAATCTGAACGAAATCAAAAACATTCAAGCTCAGTTGCAAGAACAGAACAGTAAAGCAGCGACTCTCGCTCAAGAAGACCTGCAAACTGCAACTACCCGCAAAAATGAGATTCAAGAAGTCAGGCGAGAGATTGCCAAACTAGAACAACAATTAGGTAATAACAGCCAGATTATCTCTCAACACTCAGGACGTATTCTTGAAATCACTGTGACAACGGGGCAAGTCATTAATGCTGGAACCCGTTTAGGAAGCATAGATGCAGAAAATCCATCTAGCAAAATGGTTGGCATTACTTATTTTCCGGTTGGAGAAGGCAAAAAAATTCAACCAGGTATGACGCTGCAAATTACACCCCAAACCGTAAAGCGGGAACGCTTTGGCGGTATTGTCGGTAAGATTACCACTGTCTCACCATTTCCGATTACCAGAGAAGCAGCCGCTAGTGTAGTGGGTAATCCTGAAGTGCTAACCGGTTTGATGGGTGAGAAGCAAGAGGCAGTTATTCAAGTATTTGCTGACTTGCAGCCAGATTCTACCATTTTTAGCGGTTATAAGTGGTCTTCTTCCGATGGGCCGCATTTAAAAATCTCTTCTGGAACGACTACATCTGTGCGAGTCAAGGTGGAAGAGCGATCGCCAATTACGTTTGTTTTACCTATTCTGAGGTCTGTCAGTGGTATCTACTAATCCATCATTAGTGGCACCGATTAATCCTTTGCAATACCTGCAAAACCTGCTGAAAAATCCTCTCAAGCGGGTCAAGACACCCACGCTTTTGCAAATGGAGGCAGTAGAATGTGGTGCCGCAGCTTTGGGAATTATTTTGGGTTACTATGGTCGGATTGTGCCTTTGCCAGAACTGCGTCGAGAGTGTGGAGTCTCCCGCGATGGCAGTAAAGCTTCCAACGTCCTCAAAGCTGCCAGAAGCTATGGACTCCAAGCAAAAGGCTTTAAGAAGGAACTGGATCAACTTCCAGACCTTAGCCCTCCCTATATTGTGTTTTGGAACTTCAACCACTTCTTGGTAGTAGAGGGATTTAGTTCTAATTGGGTCTATCTTAATGACCCAGCCACTGGGCCGCGAAAGGTGTCTCAACAGGAATTTGACGAGGGGTATACCGGAGTAGTGTTGGTTGTAGAACCAGGGCCAGAGTTTGAAAAAGGGGGACGTAAACCTAGCCTGATTTTATCGCTGTGGTCACGACTCAAGGGTGCTATTGGTGTCTTAATTTACTGTCTAGTCGCAGGGTTTTTGTTAACACTTGTCGGGCTGGCAGTACCAGTATTTAGTCAAGTGTTTGTAGATGAAATCCTGGTGCAAGGACGGCAGCATTGGCTACGTCCGTTGTTATTGGCAATGGCGATCGCAGCAGTTCTACAAGGAGTATTAACACTACTGCGATTGCGTTATCTGCGCCGCTTGAAAGTCAAGCTGTCTGTAGGAATGTCCAGTCGTTTTCTTTGGCATATCCTGCGTTTACCAGTTGGTTTTTACGCCCAACGGTTTGCAGGTGAAATTAGTAACCGCACTAGTCTCAACGACCAAGTTGCTGATGTGCTTTCAGGGCGATTGGCGACCACAGTCATTGATGCGGTAATGGTAATTTTTTACGCTTTAGTCATGCTCCAATATGACTGGGTACTGACTTTGGTTGTAGCTAGTTTTGCTACTGTAAATGTTTTAACCTTGCAATGGATCTCTCGTCAGCGCGTCGATGCTAATCAGCGATTAATTCAAGAGTATGGTAAAGCGGCTGGCGCATCCATCGCAGCTCTCCAAAGTATAGAAACTCTCAAAGCATCAGGGTTAGAATCAGATTTCTTTTCGCGGTGGTCAGGTTACTACACCAAGGCAATCAATTCTCAGCAAGAACTAGGGGTGACAAACCAGACTTTTTCAGTATTACCTACACTTTTGTCTTCGCTCTCATCAATGGCTTTATTAGTTGTAGGTGGTTTACGAGTGATGGATGGACACCTCAGCATCGGAATGCTAATAGCCTTTCAAGGACTGATGCAGAGCTTTTTGCTCCCTGTTAACAATCTCGTCAATTTCGGCAGTACCCTCCAAGAAATGGAGGGCAATTTGATTCGCTTAGATGATGTGTTGGATAACCCAATTGAGGGAGTAGGGGAGCAGGGGAGCAGGGAGCAGGGAGCAGGGGGAGAAAAAATCTTTTTATCTGACTCATCTTTTCTGCCTAGATTACAGGGGTATGTCGAACTAGAGAATGTGACATTTGGCTATAGCCGCTTAGATCCGCCTTTGATTGAAAACTTTAGCCTCTCGGTCAAGCCTGGAGGGCGAGTAGCTTTAGTAGGCGGGAGCGGGTCTGGCAAATCTACTATTGCCAAACTAGTAAGCGGACTCTATGAACCTTGGGAGGGAGAAATTTGCTTTGATGGTCAACCTAGAAAGCAGATTCCGCAATCGATATTAACTAACTCCGTCGCTTTGGTGGAGCAGGATATTTTGATGTTTGGCGGAACTGTTAGGGATAATTTAACTTTATGGGACACCACAGTACCAGATAAAAATTTAGTGCGAGCTAGTAAGGATGCTGCCATTGATGATGTAATTTTCTCCATGTCTGGCGGATTTGATGCAGAACTAATTGAAGGAGCCGCCAATTTAAGTGGAGGTCAACGACAGCGATTAGAAATAGCTCGCGCCTTGGTGAACAATCCCTCAATCCTGATTATGGATGAAGCTACCAGCGCCCTAGATTCCGAGACGGAAAAAATTATTGACCAAAATCTGCGGCGACGTGGGTGTACCTGCCTAATTGTTGCACACCGATTAAGCACGATCCGCGACTGTGATGAAATCATCGTCCTTGAACGTGGAAAGGTAGTGCAACGAGGTACTCACGAAGAATTATGGCAAGTAGAGGGGGTGTACTCACGGTTAATCAGCAGTGAAGAGGGAGCTTAATTATGGTCATTAACCAAATCAGAGGCAAAGACTTACAGGGGCAACTATACAGCCTAAAAGGCAATGAGCCAATACTGCTAGACGACCCGCAGACCATTTGGGTGGTGCAGTCCGGCTCTGTAGCGTTGTTTGCTGTCACTATTAAAAATGGCATCACCCAAGGAAATCGCCGTTATTTGTTCACTCTTTATCCCGAAGAAGCACTTTTCGGAACGGCTTTTGACTGCATTCATGAGCACCGCCAACTTCTTGCAGTGCCGATGGGAGAAACTGAATTGCTGAAGGTAGACCGAGAATACTTTGAGGAGTTAGTTGTTGATGGGGATACTAGAATAGTTTCTTTGGTGGAGGGTTGGGTAGAGCAAATCAACACTACACTTTCCCATATCGCCACTCCAGCAATTCAAGTCCGAGCAGTGGGAGAAGCGCGATTTTCTTTAATTGATCGTCAAACTCTCCAGCCAGAACCCCAGGCGATCGCTTGGGTACAAATTCAGCAAGGAAATGTCCACTGGATGGGGCTTGAGGAACTAACTCTAGATCCGACATCGGGAATTTTCCCCCTTAGCGATGGTATCTGGTTACAAGCTGTAGGGGAAGTTCAGCTTGCCACGGCTTCCACAAGCGCCATCCGCAATGCAGATATCCTGCTTGAGGGACTTTCCCAGTTTCATACTCAACTGCTGGAATATATCAACTTCCTAGAACAGCAGGAAACCCAAGAAGAACTACAACGCCTGACTGATCGGGAACGTCTCAATCGTCAAGTGACAGCAGAAGCTCTAGGCGAACTAGCATCTTCCTTGGGAACTCAAGAAGCAACTTTTTTCCTGGAAGGCGCGCCGTTGTTAGTTGTTGCTGGTGCTGTGGGCAGGTCTTTAGGTGTAAAAATTCGCCCCCCAGCTAAGTCAGAGAACCTGAAGCGGGTGAAGGAGCCATTGGAAGCAATTGTTAGAGCTTCGCGGTTAAGGATGCGACAGATTTTATTGCGGGACAACTGGTGGCAAAAGGACTGTGGCCCTTTGGTTGCCTACACCCAAGAGGATAACCGACCAGTGGCACTCCTGCCCGTTTCTGCTACTCGCTACGAAATATTTGATCCAAGCGATGACACTCGTCTGATCGTAGATGCCTTTATTGCTTCTACACTAGCGCCCGTTGCTTATATGTTTTATCGGTCTTTGCCCGATAAAGTTCTTAACGCTAGCGATTTATTTCGGTTCGCGCTTAAGAATCGTGGCAGAGATATACTAATCGTTTTTTTAACTGGGATTGCCACGACACTGCTGGGTATGCTCACACCCCAGGCCACTGCCATTTTAATTGACAACGCCATTCCAGATAGCGATCGCGGATTATTACTCCAAGTTGGTTTGGGGTTGCTGGTTGCAGCTTTTGGGACGGCAGTATTTCGGCTGGCTCAAGGATTTGCCCTGTTGCGGGTGGAAACAATTTCCGATGCCTCTACTCAAGCTGCTGTGTGGGATCGGCTGCTAAACCTACCAGTATCCTTTTTCCGCCAGTATACTACAGGGGATCTTCAGTCTCGTGTGACATCAATTAGTACAATCCGTCGCCTACTAAGTGGCACAACCCTGACTACTCTGATCACTGGTCTGTTTTCATTATTAAACTTAGGACTTTTGTTTTACTATAGTTGGAAATTAGCTTTGGTTGCTGTGGCTGTAGCAGTAGTTGTTGTAGCTGTTACTACACTCTCTGGTATGCTCCTCGTCCGCAAAGTTCGCCCACTGCTGGAAATCAAGGGAAATATCTTTGGACAGACAGTACAACTAATCAATGGCATTTCTAAACTGCGTGTGGCTGGGGCGCAAGAGCGCGGTTTCGCCTCTTGGAGTAAAAACTACAGCCGACAAATAAAACTCGAACTCAGCACCCAAAACGTTGAAGATGGTGTTGCCCTTTTTAATACAGTCATGCCCACGGTGACTTCTGGTGTTCTGTTTTGGTTTACTATCCAACAGCTTCAGGAGGCTCAGACGACAGGTGCGATTGGACTAACAATTGGGACTTTTTTAGCTTTTAACAGTGCGTTTGGTACTTTTATTAAAGGTGCCACAGACGTAAGCAATACAGTTACTGGCGCTTTGCAAGTTGTCCCTCAGTGGAAACGCGCTCAACCAATTTTAGAAACTATACCAGAAGTGGATCTGGGCAAAGCCGATCCTGGTAAGCTCATGGGCAAAATCGCTGTAGATCATGTCACATTCCGCTACCGACAAGATGGCCCTCTGATCCTAAATGATGTGAGTTTGTATGCCGAGCCTGGGGAGTTTATCGCACTTGTAGGTGGTTCTGGGAGCGGTAAATCTACTATATTTAGATTGCTATTGGGGTTTGAAGCTCCTGAAGATGGCACTATTTATTATGATGGCCAAGATTTATCTGGGTTGGATGTTGATGCAGTGCGCCGACAGTTAGGTGTTGTCCTGCAAAATGGTCGGATGATGTCGGCTTCCATTTTCGACAACATTGCTAGCGGCGCTGGGATTACACTTGATGAAGCTTGGGAGGCAGCTCGTATGTCTGGGTTTGCTGACGATGTTGCAGCTATGCCCATGTCTATGCACACTGTGATTAGTGAAGGAGGTGGCAATCTCTCTGGAGGACAACGACAACGGTTATTGATTGCTCGCGCTCTAGCATTAAAACCCCGTATTTTGTTATTCGATGAAGCTACTAGTGCGCTCGATAACAGAACCCAGGCTATTGTCAGCGAAAGCTTGGATAAGTTACAAGTTACCAGAATTGCGATCGCTCACCGACTTAGCACTATCCGTAATGCTGATCGCATTTATGTACTTCAGGCAGGGCGGGTTGCACAACAAGGAACTTTTGAGGAACTTGCTGCTGTTGAAGGTTTATTTGCCCAATTAATGGCTCGGCAAATGGCCTAGTGGTCTGTCTCATAAGTTCTGATTGATTAGTTTGTTACCAAAACCCTATATAGACGCGAAATTTTGCGTCTCTACAACCCAGCAGAATTAATGCGATAGACCACTAGTTAGTTGAGATTTGTGAAAGCCATTACCTGACTACCTGTTAAAATATCATTGCCAAGAGTTGCACAAATACTGATAAAAACTCTTACTTGCAGCGTCAATAAGCTGTTACACAAATAAACATTACACATCCACTGACTTTTTTTCTGAAGCATTTATCAACGCAGATTCATTTAGCGATCGCAGCTCATGTCGGCAGAATACCGAAAACCCGTATTGAACTAAGTACAAAGCTTCTTGAATTCTCTTTGCTTAAATAATACTAACCTTCACCAGTTTCCGTATAATACATGGGAACTCTCTACAAGAATCGGGATCACCTTTGTTATGTTGAAAGCGATCGCACTAACGACCTCTAGGAAAAATTTAGCTCTACTATCTGCTACAGTCCTTACTACCACGTTTGGCTTAGTTTTTGGAACAATACAAACCGCCTCTGCAATAAATTGGAACTGGAATTATTCTGGTACTGGTATAGAAGCGAACGGAACTTTCATCACGAATGACACCCCTAACGAATTAGGTTATTACTTAATTTCTGGAATTACTGGTACACGTAATGGTGAAACAATTACTGGTTTACAAGCCGCAGGGACTCCAATCTCAGGAAACGAACCTTTTAATGTTGATAATTTAATTAGTCTTAATAGTCAACAGTTAACGGGTGATGGTTTTGGTTATTCTACATCAGGAGGAAACTTTGTGAGTCCTTTTTTTGCTAGTTTCTTGCCGACACCGGGTTATTTAGAGATTTTTTCTGCACCACCGTTAACACCAGGTTTTGAAAATTTGGGAACAGAAGATAGTGAATTACCCATTAGGTTTTCTGCAACTATAATCAGTGTCCCTGAACCCACATCTATCGTGAGCTTACTTGCTCTCGGCACTTTTAGCACACATTTATTATTGAAACGTAAAAAGCTATCCAAATTAACTGATAATAAGCTCGAAAAAGTTTCCTAAAACTATCAGCGAAAGCAGAAAAGATGGCAATAAGTCACATAAGCAACCTTAACGAATACTGATCAAAGCTAAATATGGGCATAAACTGGCGTACAGTCCAGAATTTTCTCAAATCATTCCTGCCAATACTATTTAGCAACTTCTGGTTTGTTTTCTAACCAGAATGTTGAAAGTGAACGCTTGATTTCTCTAGTTTTACTGATAGCGATCGCTTACATTTATGCAACGATTCAAGGTTAGCAGATTAAACGTAAACGCTATAACTTGTATAACTTCGTCGCCTGATTAAACTTGCTTATGGTTGCAGCAAGTTTACTCAAAACAGGTATGGTCTAGCCACCTTGCTCGTTGGCTTCACACCCTGTACTATGAACTCATCTAGGGTCAAATTAAACAACAAACAGTATGGATGCCACCCCCAAAGCCCAGGTCATCGCTAACGAGAAAAATCTTCTCTCAGCGATGAAAACCAATAACGTGGAACTTTTGGATCAACTGCTTCACGATCAGCTTCTCTTTAACGGGCCTAGTGGGGAAACGGCAACCAAAGCGATGGATCTGGAAAATTACCGTTCGGGAAATATCAACCTGCATACAATTGAATCAAGTGATCTAATGCTAAACATGGTCGGAGACGACATTGTTGTTGCCGTTACGGTAGAGATCAAAGGAAACTATTTAGGGCAAGAAATTGATGGCAAATTCCGTTATCTCAGGGTTTGGAAGCTATTTGAAAAAAACTGGAAAGTAATTGCAGGAAGTGTGGTTACGTTAAACATCGGCAACTGAAGACTGCCAGAGCTTTTCGATGATCTCTATTTGCACGTATTTCGTCATACCTGTACCAATCGCTTGTTCGCCTCTTTTAAGAACTAATTCTCCATTGGATCATCCCGCCCGATACCAAGCGATCGCAATTGTACTTTAATATTTTCTGGATCGGTTCCACAGTAATAATATTCTTTCTTGCGGAGGTCAGCCAAGTAGTATCCTGGCTTTCCACCATTGATCCGAAATAGTTCAATAACAACTTTCTTTTTAGTTGTGCCAAACATGAATTCAATATCGCCATCTGGCAAATTTAATGGGTTGTAAAAAGTTTTACCTCTAAGAAAATGCCAGTAAGACTTTTCAAATGTGATTTTACGCTCAATGATTCGGTATCTAATGGGATGAATTATTGTCATCTTGCGATCGCCTCTTTTAAGAACTAATTCTCCATTAGATCATCCCGCCTGATACTAAGCGATTGCAATTTAGCTTTGACATCTTCCCAGTCTCGGCCACAATAGTAATATTTTTTGTCCCGAATATCTGCCAAAGAGGGATGCTCCCGTGTCAAATAGTGTAACTACCTTTCCTCATTAGGCAAAAAAAACCACGTTGAAAAACGTGGAATTCAAGCAAGAACACTTTGTATTACCTTTAATGCGATTCTGCTTTTATTGAAGAGGTAAGAAGCAGAACGCTTTTATGTTTTATTTAGAACAAGATTTAGACTCATTAGGATTAAAAACACAAATTTAATAACCTGCAATTTTGATTTAACTTACAATAGTGGCGTACTTTCATCTAACGAACCCTACTTTTGCACTTTATTTAATACACTACCTTTAGATATTGCTTGACATTGCTCGTCAGTCAATATTTCAAATCCTTCTATTAATGCTGTTTTATAGGAAAACTGGACTGTTTGATTAGCTGCCATTTTTTTTGACAAAGTTTGGGGGTTTAAGTCCCCTGCCTCTACAGGCAGCACGTTTTGTGTCGGGTAAAATCCCCGTTACAAAACGTAATTGCGTTAGCGTGGCGGGGCGTTCGCTTTTAGCGTCTCCAAGAGTTGCCCATTGCGTTAGCGTAGCGGGGCGAAGCCCATTGCGAATTGCGTTAGCGGAGCGGGGCGAAGCCCATTGCGAATTGGTTTAATGCTTTTATTAAGCATGTCTCTTTCTCCTGATTGACTAATATTTTGTTATCAGTTATACAATTGCTCTCCTGAGTCTTTGTGTGAGTGGTTTGTTAAAGTTTGACTTAAGATTAGGGAAAAATTTTATGTAGAACCAGCTAATTATTTACAAAAGTTCATAAATGATTCTGTCCAATAATTTGGCAGATACTGTGTCTATTGAGTTTTCATTTCCATCTCATAAGTTTTTCGCAGACGACACGCGATATTTACAAAAGTTCACTAACTGCGCTATAGCCAATATTTTCTCTGTAACCCAAAATGAGGACGAATCATACCAATTCACAATTCTCAATGGGCTACGCCCCGCTACACTAACGCAATTAAAAAACTTATATGCAGCAAGGCTTTTAGGGTTTATGTCTACATCAAATTTTTCGTGAAGCAGCAGTTATAGAGGGGTTGAAAAGACATTTGAGTTGTATAAAGAAACTTTCTCTAAAGCTACGCCTAGCTTTAGTAGCGACAACCACCACCAAAATTTGCAATTCGCAATTCGCAATTTGTAATGACGGACGAAACTCGTACTGAGCAAAGCTGAAGTATTGAAAATTCATTCAAAAATTTAAGTTCCTAATTTAAATTCTAAAAAAACAATTAGTATTAATATTTGAGCCAGAGTATTTTTGCCTAGTATTTTAATTGCGAATTACGAATTGGTTTGCTCTATGGTCAAAGCTGTTGTCAACCGTCTTATACATTAGACCTTCAATAGGCAATTGATATTCTTGCAGCACATTCAATATTTTGGGTGATGTCTACATCCCGCTTTGAGAGCGATCGCTCGTTTAGGGAGTTACTTAGAACATCGACATAAAACCTCTATTGGTATTCAGGTACTGTGGCGAGGCTAGTTAAAATTGCACGACCTTTGTGAAGGCTGGCAGCTTGCAAAAGAAACTTAACGAGAAAAGTCAGAAAAATCATTCTATTCCTTTCCCCTCAAGCTCTTTACTTCTCTTGCCATCTCAAAATTAGCGAACGTACAGTTAATACTCCCATTGCAAACCATCTTTAAAGTTTTAATTTTCAATGAAGATGTATTGAAAATAACTACAATTTTGAAAAAATAAGTCAAAATGAGAAAACCAAATCTTAAAGTCAGTCTCCTTTCATACAAACATTGTAGTATTACAGCCTAGTTTCTTGTGAAATGAGTTTTTTAATATAAATTTAAAGCTAACAACGAAACTATAAATCAATAGGGTTCATTTAAGAAAAATTGTAGGTTTGGTTTGGAATGAGCCTGCATGGTCAAGTAGTACAGAGTGAATTACGTACATGCTATTAGCTTTATTATTATTTTTTTAGTGAAACTTCCAAAAATATGTGATTTAAAGATTTATCTAAGTTCCTTAAGATGTTTATTTTTATTAATAAAATTTAACTATGGACATTTGAATTTTTTAGGTATACCTTCAATATGTATATGCACTCTAGAAACGATAGTTGGGGTTTTTACTTATAAAGTCTACCGTAGTAATTATCGAAAATATCTAAGCCTTAACTTCACTGTAACTTTATTATGATTATGGGTAGTAATTGTTATGTATTATGAGTATCAAGATATATTGATAATTTCAGGTTTTTCCATCTTAATAACTTTATCTGTTTTTATAAATACGAAAAATAATAATTAATTGCTGGCAACTCAGTGTCAAGCTTCATTATCAAAAAATAACTTGAAACGAAATAACTTGATATTACCTATTTTGAAAGAATCCAAAAATCACCTACTATTTGAGTTGAATGATACTCAAACTGATTATCCTCGACAAGCGTGTATTCATCAATTATTTGAAGCACAAGTAGATAAAACACCTGATGCTGTAGCACTAATCTTTAATAATCAGCATCTCACCTACAGAGATTTGAATAGTCATGCTAATCAACTAGCACAATATCTCCAAACAGTAGGGGTGGGAACAGAAACTCTTGTAGGAATCTGCATAGAGCGATCCTTTGAAATGGTTGTAGCACTTTTAGCTATTCTCAAAGCAGGTGGAGCTTATGTACCATTAGATCCAGGATACCCGCAAGAACGTTTAGCTTTCATGCTGTCAGATACTCAGGTATCAGTACTATTAACTCAAAAAGAACTAATTACGAAATTACCTACTCATACAGCATTTTTAATTTGCCTAGATGCAGATTGGCATAAGATTGCCCAAAATAAAAATGAGAACTTAAGCACTAGCATCACTGCTGATAACTTGGCTTATGTCATGTATACCTCAGGTTCTACAGGTACACCCAAAGGTGTTAGCGTTATCCATCGTGGTGTAGTTAGGTTAGTCAAAAAAACTAATTATGTTCACCTCACAGATGAAGAAATAATTCTTCAACTCGCTCCTCTTTCCTTCGATGCTTCAACTTTTGAAATTTGGGGTTGCTTACTTAACGGTGGTCGGCTAATAATTTGCCCTCCTCATACCCCATCCTTAGAAGAATTAGGGCAGATTATTCAACAGTATCAAGTTACTACTCTTTGGCTGACAGCCGGTTTATTCCACCTTATAGTAGATGAGAAAATTGATGCTTTAAAACCCTTGCGGCAACTTTTAGCTGGTGGCGATGTTTTATCTGTTCCCCATGTGCAGAAATTTATCCAAACAGTAGAGAACTGTCAGCTGATTAATGGCTATGGTCCAACTGAGAATACAACTTTTACCTGTTGCCATCCTATAACAGCGCCACTGCAACCAGATGTTTCTATTCCTATTGGTCGTCCAATTGCGAATACTCAAGTTTATATATTAGATAACAACCTACAACCAGTATCATTTGGAAAAATTGGCGAACTTTACATTGGTGGTGATGGATTGTCTAGAGGCTATTTGAACCGTCCTGACTTGACTGCCGAAAAATTTATTTTTCACTCCTTGGATAGCAATTTAGCAACTCGCCTTTATAAAACCGGAGATTTAGCTCGTTATCTTCCCGATGGCAATATCGAGTTCTTAGGCCGGGTTGACAATCAGGTAAAAATTCGCGGTTTCCGAATTGAATTAGGGGAGATTGAACGTGAAATTGCACAACATCCTGACGTTCGTGAAATTGTTGTTTTAGCTCGTCAGGATGAAATAGGTGAAAAACAGTTGACAGCTTATATTGTTCCTTACTATAACAGTAGATACACGCATAATAAATTGCGTAGTTTCTTACAAGGGCGACTACCTAATTACATGGTGCCATCAGCGTTTGTGATGTTAGAATCACTCCCTTTGACTGCAAATGGCAAAGTTGATAGACATAAATTGCCAGCACCAAGTAGAGAACGTCCGCAACTAGAACAAGCCTACATTTCTCCCCAAACTGATTTAGAGCGTCTGCTTGCAGGTATTTTGTCTGAATTACTCAAAATTGATCGCGTTGGGATTGATGATAACTTCTTTGATTTGGGAGGAACTTCAATCTCAATTCTACAAGTTGCTGTGCGAGTGCAACAGGAACTTGGTATTGAGCTATCGGCTGTTAAGTTATTTCAGTATTCAACGATTGGTTCTTTAGCAAAGTATTTGCATTCAAGCCAGAATAGCCAACCGTCTTTTGACAAGCTGCAAAATCGTGCTCAACGCCAACAAGCCGCTAGAACTCGCCGCCGTAATCATCAACAAGGTGTTTAAGAAATGGTGAATATGCAAGCATCTGATAACCAAGATCCTATTGATGGTGTTGCCATTATTGGCATGGTAGGAAGATTTCCTGGCGCTAGGAATGTCAATGAGTTTTGGCACAATCTGTGTGAGGGATTAGAGTCAACGACTTTTTTTGAAGATGAGGAGCTAGATCCCAGTATTGACCCGAACCTTTGCAAAGATCCTAGCTACGTAAAAGCTAAAGGAATCATTCCTGGGGGAGAAACCTTTGATGCTGCCTTCTTCGGCATTAATTCACTGGAAGCTGTGGTTATGGACCCACAGGCTAGAGTTTTTCTAGAGTTGGTTTATGAAGCCCTAGAAAATTCTGGTTATGAATCAGAGTCTTTTGAGGGTTTGATTGGTTTGTACGCTGGTTGTGGTCAAAATACTTATTTTGCTAACCACATTTCTGGACGTATGGAAATTGTTGATCGCATCGGTGAGTTCCAAACGATGCTAGCAAATGAAAAAGACTTTTTAACTACTCGTGCTGCTTACAAGCTCAACCTCAAGGGTCCGGCTGTCAGTGTTAATACGGCTTGTTCTACTTCTTTAGTAGCAATTATTCAGGCTTGCCAAGCCTTAAGCAACTATCAGTGCGATATAGCCTTAGCTGGTGGTGTATCTATGACTACACCCCAAAATAGTGGCTATGTGGCGCAAGAAGGCAGTATGTTGTCTGGAGATGGGCATTGTCGTCCCTTTGACGCCAGCGCTCAGGGGACAATGTTCAACAATGGCGCAGGAGTGGTTGTCCTCAAGCGTTTAGAAGATGCACTCAATGATGGCGATCGCATCTATGCTGTAATTCGGGGATCTGGTATCAATAATGACGGCGCTGATAAGGTGAGCTTTACGGCTCCCAGCGTAGACGGACAAGCAGAGGCCGTTGCAATGGCGCAAGCTGATGCCAACTTTCACCCAGAAACCATCTCTTATATTGAAGCTCACGGTACAGCTACACCCTTAGGCGACCCAATTGAAATTGAAGCGCTGACGCAAGCATTTCGTGTGCATACAGACGCAAAACAATTTTGTGCGATCGGCTCTCTTAAAAGCAATGTCGGACATTTAGTTGCGGCGGCTGGGGTCGCAGGGTTAATTAAAACCGCTCTCGCCCTGCATTATAAAAAGATTCCACCTAGCTTAAATTTTGAGGCTCCCAACCCCAAGATTGATTTTGCCAACAGCCCTTTCTATGTCAATACCAAACTAGTTGAATGGTCAGAGGGTGAAACTCCGCGACGAGCTGGTGTGAGTTCTTTTGGTGTCGGTGGTACTAATGCTCATATTGTGCTAGAAGAAGCGCCACAAATCCAAAGTTCCGGATCTTCTCGCCCACAGCAGCTATTGTTGCTCTCGGCAAAAACTAGTAAAGCTTTAGAGACTGCAACCGCGAATTTACAGCAGCATTTACAATACAATACCGAAATTAACTTAGCCGATGTGGCTTATACCTTACAGCGAGGGCGCAAAGCCTTCAACTATCGACGCAGTATAGTTTGTCACAACATAACAGATGCGATCGCAGCCCTCCAATCTTTAGATGCAAATCAAGTAACTACCCGTCATACTGAAATCCGCAATCCAGGCGTTATCTTCATGTTCCCAGGACAAGGATCGCAATATGTGAACATGGGACTGAATCTCTACAACTGCGAACCAGCGTTTCAGGAGGTAGTAGATCGATGTGCTGAAATCCTTAAACCTTTGTTAGGCAGGGATTTACGAGAACTCATGTATCCTGCATCGAGCGCTTATGAAACTGCGGCTATCTCTCTGCGGCAAACCTGCTTTACTCAACCAGCATTATTCGTCATTGAATATGCTTTAGCGCAACTGTGGCAAAGTTGGGGGGTTAAGCCCCAAGGCATGATTGGTCACAGTATTGGTGAATTTGTCGCCGCCTGTATAGCGGGTGTATTTACTTTAGAAGATGCGCTGATGTTAGTTGCAACTCGCGGTCGCTTAATGTGGGAGTTACCGAAAGGAGCTATGCTCTCAGTACGCCTACCAGCCAAAGAGTTAGAGCCGCGATTGAGTGCAGAACTAGCGATAGCCGCAATTAATGGCCCTTCCCTGTGTGTAGCTTCTGGCCCCACAGAGGCGATCGCGGCTCTGCAAAAACAATTAGAAAGCGAAGAAGTTGTCTGTCGCCATTTACACACTTCCCACGCTTTCCACTCCCCAATGATGGATAGCATCATTGCCCCCTTTGCTGAGGTAGTTGGGAAAGTTAAATTATCGCCACCCCAAATTCCCTTTGTTTCTACAGTTACCGCCGACTGGATTACAGCCCTGCAAGCAACCAATCCGATGTATTGGGCTACACATCTACGTCAGACTGTGCGATTTGCCGAGGGTGTACAAACCCTATGGCAGCAGCCAGAACGCCTACTTTTAGAGGTGGGGCCACGAATCACAACTACGACCCTAGCCCGCCAACAAGCAAAAGATATTAAACAACAGATAGCGATCGCTTCTCTAAGTGATAACGCCGAGAACGAAGCCGAATGGACGGCATTACTCAAGGCAGTAGGACAACTGTGGCTAGCAGGAGTATCTATTGACTGGAGCAACTTTTATCAAAGGGAAACGCGACAACGAATTCCCCTGCCTACTTATCCCTTTGAACGCCAACGCTTCTGGATTGATCCTCCACCTCATCCCAATCGCGCAGTAAATCCCAAGCTTCAAAATCCCCAGTTATTAAAGACCCAAACTATGACAACATTCCCTCAGCAAAAGCTCATTCCCCTGCTCAAAGAAATTATCGAAGAAACTTCGGGATTGGAAATCGCTAGTGTTGACAACTCGACAACGTTTTTAGAAATGGGCTTAGATTCCTTATCTCTGACGCAAGTCGGGTTAGCTTTGAAGAAAAAATTTAAAGTCAAAGTAACACTTAGGCAGTTACTAGAAATTTGCCCGAATTTAGTAACGCTAGCTGATTTGATCAATCAAGCCTTGTCTCCCGAAACTTTATCTGCACTGGGATTAACAGAAACTGTTGCAAACTCTATTCCAGAAGCGCCAGCACCTGCAACCACATCACCCACTTTGGCAGTGCATGAAGTTCATACAAATGGATCTGCACCTCAGATTTCTTCCCAACCTCAACCTATTGCATCTAGTTTCCTAGAAACTATGATTAATCAGCAGCTACAAATCATGAGCCAGCAATTGGCCCTATTGGGTAACAACAGTCAATCTGTAACAATCCCAGTTGTACCTGCGGCAACATCTCAAAATAATCATGTCAAGCCACAAAACGCTGTATCTATCTCAGCTACTCAAATGAGTAAAGAATCAGCATTGGTAGATACAGAGTCAAATGGTGCGAAAAAAGCATTTGGTGCGGCTGCTCGAATTGAAAAGACCCAGACTAAAACTCTGACAGCGCAACAACGCACTCATCTAGACAAAATTATCCAAAGATATACACAACGGACTAAAAAATCTAAAGAATATACTCAAACTCATCGCCCTTATCTGGCAGACCCAAGAACTGTTTCTGGCTTTAACCCGACGATGAAAGAGATGGTTTACCCTATTGTGGCGTCTCGTTCATCGGGTTCTAAACTTTGGGACATTGATGGTAATGAATATGTTGATTTAAGCAATGGCTTTGGCTTAAATTTGTTTGGTTGGTCGCCACCTTTCATTACCGAAGCAATTGAAGCACAACTGAAACTCGGCATGGAAATTGGGCCACAAACTCCCTTAGTTGGAGAAGTGGCGAAGCTAATGTGTGAGTTGACCAACTTTGACCGAGCAGCCTTTTGCAACACAGGTTCGGAAGCGGTTCTGGGAGCGATGCGGATGGCGCGCACCATCACAGGGCGTAACTTAATCGCCATCTTTTCTGGAGCTTATCACGGTATTTTGGATGAAGTAATTGTTCGGGGAACAAAAAAACTCCGATCAATTGCTGCTGCTCCCGGTATCCCGCCGGAAATGGTAGAGAATATCTTGGTACTAGATTATGATTCACCTGAGTCTCTAGAAATCCTCAAAAATCGGGCCAATGAGTTAGCAGCAGTGATGGTTGAATCTGTGCAAAGCCGTCGCCCTGAATATCAGCCCAAGGAATTCCTCCAGCAACTGCGTGATTTTACTCAGGAAGCTGGTATTGCTCTGATTTTTGATGAAATCGTTACCGGATTCAGAATTCATCCAGGTGGCGCTCAAGCACATTTTGGTATAAAGGCAGATATAGCCACTTACGGCAAGATTGTGGGCGGTGGACTACCAATTGGAGTCATTGCTGGCAAATCACAATATATGGATGCTCTAGATGGTGGGTTTTGGCAGTTTGGCGATGACTCTGTTCCAGAGGTGGGTGTAACATACTTTGCTGGTACATTTGTCCGCCATCCTCTAGCACTTGCAGCCGCCAAAGCAGTACTTCAGCATTTACAGCAGAGTGGCCCCAGCTTGCAGCAAAATCTCAATGCCAGAACTGATAAGTTTGTAGCGGAACTTATGGGCTATTTCCAGCAAGTTCAAGCTCCATTCACAGCTTATAATTTCGGCTCCCTTTTCATGGTGAAATCTGCACCAGAGTTCCCCTACGGAGATTTACTGTTTTACTTGCTGCGGGATAAGGGAGTACATACTTGGGATCATCGTCCTTGCTTCTTAACGACAGCTCATTCCGAAGCCGATTTGGCTTTCGTAATGGCAGCTTTTAAAGAAAGTATTGCCGAAATGCAGTCTGCTGGCTTCTTAGCTGTGCCACCCATAGAAGTAACAAACCGCGAAGTTACCAATAACAGCCTACGTAATCGTCCTCCGCAACCTGATGCCAAATTAGGACGAGATCCCCAAGGGAACCCTGCCTGGTATATTCCCGATACCGAACGACCTGGCAAATATCTACAAGTTGCCAGTGTTTCCTGAAGCGGGGTTAGTAAATATTTAGTAAAAAATTGATATGTCACTAGCAGATTCATCATATAAGCAGCTAGATTTGCTTGCTCCCGCCCAAAAATTTTCTACTTTTATTATTGAGGCTGACACACCACAATTTCGTGAGCATTTCAACCTTTCATCTTTCATGTTTTCGCACAACCTTGCAGGACATCCCTTATTTGAGATTCCCCGCTTGGTCGAACTAGCAAATACTATCTTGAGTAAAGGTGAATCTACAAAGGTTACTTGTCAATTAGGTCAAATTCCAGTCAACCTAAAATGGTCACAAGTACCGCGTAAAGATCAAGTTTTAGAAGCGATCGCCCGCATTGAAGAATCAGGTTCTTGGATATTGCTTAAAAGTGTCCAGCTTGACCCTGAATATAACACCCTGCTAGACCAGATTGTAGTGGAACTGGAAGAACTGACAGGCGTACCTTTACGAAAAGAAATCACTTGGCTGGATGCTTACATCTTTATCGCCTCTCCTCATTCAATTACTCCTTATCACATTGACCATGAGTCAAACTTTTTATTTCAGATTCATGGCGATAAGGATGTGAATGTTTTCAATCCACGCGATCGCTCAGTTCTTACCGAGGAAGAAATTGAACATTATTACATTGGACAGTTGGATTCAGCGAATTATACAGATGAGAAACAAACAAAAGCTAGCGTTTATCATTTAACTCCAGGTAAAGCAGTTCACCACCCCGTCCTAGCACCTCATTGGGTGAAAAACGGTAGTAATGTTTCTGTTTCTCTTAGTATTAACTTTTGTATGCGATCATTCGATTTACAAGCTAGGGTTTATCAAATCAACCATTACCTCCGAAAGCTAGGTTTAGAACCAACCTCACCTGGTCAATCTGCAATAAAAGATTATGCCAAAATATTGGCACTGGGTATTTTATCTAAGCGTCAATCAAAAAGCAAATTTGAGTTACTACGCTCAGGGGTAGCTAAGTTGAATTATTTAGAAAAATCAGCAACCAAGTTAAATAATTTGTTTTATCGTTAGTTCCATTCAGTTAACATATCCTTCATTTTGAGCTATTTAAAAAAGCTGTAACATCAAAGGTTTTGTATGAGTTTATTACCCTTGAATTCGCAATCTATATTAACTGCTGTTGATTTCGATCCATTTTCTGGTGGAGAGTTATTATTAACTGCTCCTGCAACCGAATCTCAAAAAGAAATTTGGGCTTCTGTACAAATGGGAGACAGTGCCAATTGTGCTTATAACGAGTCCCAATCTCTGCGATTAAAAGGAAACCTTGATGTAGAAGCTTTCCAATCTGCTGTGCAACAGTTAGTCCAACGCCATGAAGCGCTACGGACAACCTTTAGCACAGATGGCAATACACTCTGCATTGTTGCCTCCTTAAGAATAGAAATCCCCATCATCGATCTTGCTGGACTAAAGCCACAGGAGCAAGAGACAAAAATAGCTAGTATATTGCAACAAGAGGTAGAACAACCATTTGATTTAGAACACGGCCCCCTATTTCGGGCAAAAATTGTCAAATTGCATCCTCAAGAGCATTTAGCAATTATGACTGCCCATCACATTATTTGTGATGGTTGGTCATGGGCAGTGTTGATGCCAGATGTGGGTAAACTCTATTCTGGCTTGCAACAGGGTATTGTTCCTGAATTGGAAGAACCAGACCACTTCAGTGAATATGCGATCTTGCAGGAAGAAGAAGCCCAAAGTCTAGAAGCGATCGCTATAGAACAATACTGGTTAGATCAATTCTCCGATTCTGTGCCTGTACTCGATTTTCCCAGCGATCGCCCTCGTCCATTATTTAGAACCTTTAACGCTGCCCGTGAAGATTGGCATTTAAATCCCGAACTAGTTGCTAACCTTAAACAACTAGGAACAAAACTTGGTTGTAGCTTTATGACTACGATCTTGTCAGGATTCGAGGTGTGGCTCCACCGCTTGACAGGGCAAGACGACCTAGTTGTAGGTATTTCCGCCGCCGGACAAGCTGCTTTAGGGCAATATAATCTCGTAGGGCACTGCGTTAATTTATTACCATTACGTAGCCGCATCAATGGAGAAAAATCCTTTAGTGACTACTTGCAAACGCGGCGGTCGGCTGTATTAGATGCCTATGATCACCAACAATTTACCTTTGGCAGTCTGATCAAAAAATTAGTGTTTCCACGGGATTCTAGCCGTATTCCCTTAGTACCAATCACCTTTAATATCGATCAGGGCTTGGACGGAGACAGCTTGCCATTTGCAGGGCTGGAGGTAGAATTTTTCTCCAATCCTCGCGCCTTTGAGAATTTTGAACTATTTATCAATGCTACGGAATTGCGTGGTCAGCTGACGCTGGAGTGCCAGTACAACACCAATTTGTTTGATGCTGATACTATCCGTCGTCGGATGGCAGAGTTTGAAACTCTTTTAGCAGGTATAGTTGCTAATCCCAATCAAATTATTGCCAAATTGCCAATCTTGCCAACAACTGAGCAACAGTTGTTAGCAGCATGGAACAATACTCAAACAGCTTATCCTGAAGATAAATCGATTCATCAGCTGTTTGAAACTCAAGTCGAGCGAACACCAGATGCGATCGCTGTTGTGTTTCAAAATCAACAACTGACTTATCTGGAACTTGACCAGCGTGCCAATCAGCTTGCTCATTATCTCCAAACTTTGGGAGTCAAGCCTGGAGTGCTAGTTGGCATCTCCTTGGAACGGTCAACAGAAATAGCGATCGCTCTGCTAGGTGTACTCAAGGCAGGTGGCGCTTATGTCCCCTTAGATCCCACGTATCCCAAAGAACGCTTGACTTTCATGCTTGATGATGCTCAAGTGTCCGTGTTACTTACCAAAGCCAACCTACTTAATTTGTTACCAGACAATCAGCTAAAGGTGGTTTGTTTGGATACAGATGAAGAAAAAATTGTCTATTATCCAACTCATAAACCCGCTTACCTAGCAAATGCTGAGAATCTAGCTTACGTCATCTACACTTCCGGTTCCACAGGAACACCCAAGGGAGTAAAAGTTTCTCACCAAAATGTTGTCAACCTCCTGGAAAGTATGCGTGAGCAACCAGGGTTGACGCAGCAAGATATTCTGCTATCTGTCACCACTCTCTCCTTTGATATTGCCGTTCTAGAAATATTCTTGCCATTAATCGTGGGGGCAACTACTCTAATAGTCAGCCGTGAGGTGGCTACGGATGGAGAGAAACTGCTCAAAACTCTCAACCATTCAAGAGCAACAGTCATGCAGGCCACTCCTGCAACCTGGCGATTACTGCTAGCGGCTGGCTGGCAAGGTTCCAAACAACTCAAGATTCTGTGCGGTGGGGAAGCGTTACTACCTATTTTAGCCAAGGAACTGGTAAATCGTGCCCACAGTGTTTGGAATATGTACGGGCCAACCGAAACAACAATCTGGTCTACCTGCTATCAGATTCAAGCAGACGGAATCCCCCTAATTGGTCAACCCATTGCCAATACTGAAATTTATCTATTAGATGCTTACCAGCAGCTCGTGCCTGTGGGAGTTCCTGGTGAACTTTATATTGGTGGTGCAGGTGTAGCGCTGGGTTATTTAAATAGACCTGAGTTGACTAAAGAAAGGTTTATTTCCAACTCATTCAGCCAAGAACCTCATGCTCGACTCTATAGAACAGGTGATTTAGTTCGTTATCGCGCCGATGGCAATCTTGAATATCTGCAACGAATTGACAATCAGTTGAAAATTCGCGGTTTTCGGATTGAATTGGGTGAAATTGAAACGGTGATGGCTCAACATCCTGCTGTGAAAGAAGCCGTCGTTGTTGTGCGAGAAGATATCCCAGATGAGAAAACTTTAGTCGGTTATTTAGTTCCAAAAATACCATCTGAAGTTGAGTCTTTAGCAGAGTCTGCTAGCAGTACTCAACATATCCAAGCCTGGAATCAAAGGTGGGATTTACTGTATGAATCAGGTTTAAAGAATGCCTCACCAGAATCTTTACAAAACCAAACATTAGGCGATGCCGCCATTATCAAGCAATTAAGTAATCAAGATAATTTTGAAGAGCAAGTCCAAGAGTGGCTAGACCAAACTGTAGAACGGATTCTCGATCTGCAACCCAGTCGAGTGATGGAAATTGGTTGTGGAACGGGTCAAATCCTACTAGAAATTGCTTCAAAATGTACATATTACTTTGGTACAGATTATGCTGCCTCAGCATTGCAAGAATTAGATAAGCAACTGCGAATATCTGAGAAAGAATTACCGGAAATTGTTCTTGACCACCGAGCAGCAGATAATTTTCAAGGAATTGAAGCAGCTTCCTTTGACACAGTAATTATTCACTCAGTTGTTCAGTATTTCCCAGATATTAACTATTTACTGCAAGTCTTAAAAAATGCCGTTGAGGTAGTGAAACCAGGCGGTTGTATTTATGTCGGTGATGTCCAAAGCTATGGATTATTAGAAGCTTACCATACTGCTGCTCAACTAAAAAATTCATCATCATCAATGTCAGTCGATAAACTGAGGAGCATTGCTGAAAATAGAGTTCGTAATGAAGATGAATTAGTTGTTGATCCAGATTTCTTTTATGCCCTGAAACAGTATATTTCGGCAATTGGGCATGTTGAGATAAAGCTGCGTCGTGGCCATATTTGGAATGAGACAACTCTGTTCCACTATGATGTATTTCTTTCCATTGAACCAGAAGCAACAACAGCTATTAAACCAACATGGCATGACTGGCTAGATGAAAACTTGACAGTAGCAGATGTGCAGCAAATTCTCGAAAAAACTCAACCAGATTATTATTGCATCAAAAAAATTCCGAATGCTCGGATTCACAAAGAAGTTCAAGCTTTGGCGTTACTGAAAGGAGACAGCCAGTTACAAACTGTCGCAGATGTAATAACAGTATTGGAGAAGCTACCAGGGGGTATTGATCCAGAAAATCTTTGGGCATTGGGTGAAAGTTTGCCATACAACGTAGACCTCAGATGGTCAAATGCTGCTAAGGAAGGTTACTTTGAGGCTGTTTTTACACGAATTTCTCCAAAACAAGCACAGACTGTTGTCATCGATTCGCAGGCAGAGAATCAAGTAAGACCTCAGTCGTGGAGTGCTTATGCCAATAGCCCCATGCAGAAGCAGGCTGCAAATAATCAGCTAATCCCACAATTACGCGAGTTCTTAAAGGAAAAGCTACCAAACTATATGGTGCCTGCTACCTTCATGACACTGGATGCGATGCCTCTTACTCCTAATGGCAAAGTGGATCGGAAGGCTCTACCAATACCCGATTTTGCTCGTCCAGAACTGGCACAGAATTATGTTGCACCTCGCACTTTGGTTGAACAGCAGATTGCTGGCATTTGGGCACAAGTTCTCAACTTAGAAAATATCGGCATTCACGACAATTTCTTTGAGCTAGGGGGACATTCAGTACTGGCGATTCAAGTTACTTCACGGTTGCGTCAAACCTTTCAAGTAGAAATACCTTTACTCAACTTATTTGAAGTACCAACTGTAGCTGATTTAGCTGAACGAGTTGAAACACTGCAATGGGCAGCGCAAAATTCCCAAGCTTCTCAGACTGAGACAATGAGCGACTATGAAGAGGGACAATTATGAAAACCATTCATGAGTTTTTATCAGAACTACGTCATCTAGATGTGAAATTATGGGTCGAAGGTAGTAACCTGCGCTATCGAGCTGCTAAGGAGAGTCTGACATCAGATTTGCTGGCGCAGATGCGAGAACGGAAAGCCGAAATCCTAGAATTTCTCCTCCAGGCTAATTCTGCTAGTAGTAACAATCTTCCCCACATATTACCTAACATCAGAGATGGTAAACTCCCTCTTTCCTTTGCTCAACAACGTTTATGGATTTTAGAGCAATTTGATCCTGGTAACTCTGTCTACAATATACCCCTAGCCTATCGCCTCACAGGCTCACTTAATGTTGCACTACTGGAGCAATGTCTAGTTGAAATTGTCCGACGTCACCAAATCCTACGAGTTACCTTTATATCCATAGATGGACAACCCAGCCAAGTAATATCTCCAGACATAACCCTGAATCTGCCGCTTGTTGATTTGAGTCAGTTACCTATAAAACAACGGGAAATTGAAGATAAAAGATTAGCTGCCCAAGAAGCTCAACAACCCTTCGATTTGGTGCAAGGGCCATTATTTCGCTTTCAACTGTTACGCCTAACTGAAAAGGAGCATGTGTTGCTCCTGATTTTGCATCATATTATTGCAGATGGCTGGTCTTCAGAGGTTTTCTTTCAGGAACTCACAGCACTTTATGAAGCTTTCGCTGCTGGCAAATCTTCCCCACTGCTGGAATTATCTGTCCAGTATACTGACTTCGTTTACTGGCAGCGTCAGTGGCTGCAAGGTGCAGTCCTAGAATCTCAGCTTGATTATTGGAAGCAGCAGTTAAGTGGCAACCTACCTATATTAGAACTGCCCGGCGATCGCCCACGCCCACCTGTCCAAACTTACTCAGGTGAAATTTGTCGCCAGATGCTACCGCAGGACTTGACTGATGCCCTCAAGGCTTTGAGTCAGCAGTCAGGGGTAACATTGTTCATGACTTTATTGGCAGCGTTTAAGGTATTGCTCCATCGCTATACAGGACAAGAGGATATTCTTGTTGGCTCCCCAATTGCCGGTCGCAACCAGGTAGAAACCGAAGGATTGATGGGTTTATTTGTCAATACCTTGGTCATGCGGACTGACCTTTCCGGCAATCCCACTTTTCGGGAAATACTCGATCAAGTGCGTCAGGTGGCTTTAGGTGCTTACGATCACCAGGATTTACCTTTTGAAAAACTGGTAGAAGAACTCAAACCGGAACGCGATCGCAGTCATTCACCACTGTTTCAAGTAATGTTCGCCATGAATCCCCCTTGGACAAAGGGGGCAGAGCGAGAAGTAGCAGATTTGAAAATTGCCTCCACCTTTGGATATACTCATAGCGGCACGGCAAAATTGGATTTAACCCTGGTGATGCGGGATACAGGCAAAGGATTGAGAGCTTCCTTTGAGTACAATACCGACCTATTCGATGAAGCAACGATCGCTCGGATGCTTGGGCATTTCCAAACAATCCTAGAAGGTATTCTTGCAAACCCAAAGCAACGTATCTCAGAGTTACCCCTATTAACGCCAGCCGAACGGCAACAGTTATTTATAGAGTGGAACAAGACTCAAACTGACTATCCCCGACACGCTTGTATTCATCAACTGATTGAAGCACAGGTCGAAAGTACACCTAATGCTGTAGCAGTAGTATTTGGAAACGAACAACTTACCTACCGTGAACTCAATAGTCGTGCCAATCAATTAGCTCATTATCTGCGATCGTTGGGAGTTCAAACTAACGAGCTAGTAGGAATTTGTCTAGACCGTTCTTTAGAAATGGTAGTGGGGGTATTAGGCATTCTCAAAGCTGGTGCGGCTTATCTACCGCTAGATCCAAACCATCCAGAAGCGCGTGTAGCATTTATGCTGGAAGACTCGCAAGCGAAGGTATTATTAACTCAACAACGGCTTGTAGAGTTTTTACCCAAAAATACCGCTAAGTTAGTAGAAATTGATGCTGATTTTCAGTTTATTATTGAGCAGAATCAAGAAAACCTGCTCTGTGGCAAAGATACAACACCTAAAAATCTTGCTTATGTAATTTACACTTCCGGCTCTACAGGAATACCTAAAGGAGTAAAAGTTCCTCACCGAAGCGTTGTTAACCTCCTAACAAGTATGCGTGAGCGACCAGGCTTAACTCAGCAAGATATTCTACTATCCGTCACCACACTCTCTTTTGATATTGCGGTTCTGGAAATATTCTTGCCGTTAATTGTGGGGGCAACTACTTTTATAGTCAGCCGTGAAGTCGCTACAGATGGAGAGAAACTGCTCACAACTCTCAACCATTCCCAAGCAACAGTTATGCAGGCTACTCCTGCAACCTGGCAACTGCTGCTAGCTGCTGGATGGCAAGGTTCCCAACATCTAAAGATTCTTTGTGGCGGAGAAGCTTTGTCAACAAGTTTAGCCAAGGAATTGGTGAATCGTACCCAGAGTGTTTGGAATATGTACGGGCCAACCGAAACAACAGTCTGGTCTACCTGCTATTCGATTCTAAAAGATGGAATTCCTCTAATTGGTCAGCCCATTGCCAATACTCAAATTTATCTGTTGGATAGCTGTTTGCAGCCTGTGCCTGTGGGAGTTCCGGGTGAAATGTATATCGGCGGTGCTGGTGTAACGCTAGGTTATCTGAATCGATCTGAACTTACTCAAGAAAGATTTATCTCCAACCCATTTAGCCAAGAGCCGAATGCTCAACTCTACAGAACAGGGGATTTAGTTCGCTATCGCGCCGATGGGAATCTTGAGTATCTGCAACGGATGGATGACCAAGTAAAAATTCGCGGTTTCCGCATCGAATTGGGCGAGGTAGAGTTAGCTATAGCCCAATATCCGGGGGTAAAGCAGGCTGTTGTCATAGCGCCAGAAGTTGTTCCTGGAGAAAAACGCTTAGTTGGTTATGTAGTTCCTAATTCACAGCAGAAAATTGCGATCGCAGAATTACGTAATTTATTGCAGATTAAGCTACCGAATTACATGGTTCCCTCAGTCTTTGTCATACTGGATACTTTGCCACTTAATACTAATGGCAAAGTTGATCGTAAAGCTTTACCTGTAGATAATTTAGCTAATGCTGAAATAGAAAAAATTTTTGCTACAGCAGAAGATCCACTACAATTTCAGTTAACTAAAATTTGGGAAAATGTTTTAAATATTTATCCTATTGGCATAAAAGATAATTTTTTTGATTTAGGAGGGCACTCACTACTCGCAATACGTCTGTTTTCTCAAATTAATAAGACATTTGGTCAAAATCTACCTACAGCTATTCTTTTTCAAGCTCCTACTATTGAACAATTAACTAATATTCTCCGCCAACAAGGATGCTCAACCCGTTGGTCTTCATTAATTCCCATTCAACTCCAGGGTTCTAAATTACCTTTTTTCTATATCCATTCACTATACGGAAATCTTTTTCACAGCCGCGAACTACTGGGTAATTTAGATTTAGATCAGCCAGTTTATGGGCTGCAAGCACAGGGTTTAGATAGAAAACAGGCTCCTTATACTCGCATAGAAGATATGGCAGCCCACTATCTCAAAGAAATACGTACTATTCAACCTCAAGGTCCTTATTTATTGGGTGGCTGGTGTATAGGAGGTACGGTAGCATTTGAAATGGCTAGGCAACTTGAGATACAAGGAGAAAAGGTAGAATTACTAGCTTTATTTGATTGCTACCCTCCCCAAGTAAAATCAGGTGGAAATATCAAACGCTCCTTCGTGGATAAATTGAAAAAGCGTTTTAATCATTTCCTCATTAATTCGCAGGATATAATTAAAAGGAATACAAGTCATATTGCTAAGTTAGAACAAAAGCAGCAGCTCATCTTTTTTGTTGATCGGGTCAATCACAGATTGCAAAATTTTATTAGGGAAATTGTTTACAAGCTTCATCTGAAGATGCGACTACCTTTACCTATTTCTGTGCTAGATTTAGCTGTTCGAGATGCTAATACTCAAGCGCAAAGAGCTTACATAGCTAAGGATTATAATGGTAAAGTGACACTTTTTTGGGCAATGGAAAGACCCGTAGAAGAGTATTATCTCATGGAGAAGTGGAAGGAACTAGCTACGGGTGGAATAGAAATCTACAAAATTCCTGGTTCCCACGATAGCATCATGTCATTGCCTCATGTCTTAGTCTTGTCTGAAAAATTAAATGATTGCCTAAATAATGCTCAGAGGTATCCGCTCATTAAGTAGCAGGGCTGTTTCATTCCCTATAAGGCGCTAATTTACAAGCGTTTCAATCAAAAAAATCAGGTGACTAAAAAATATGATTGGACAAGAAAATGGCGATGCCTTCAATTGGGAACTGCTATATGTCCTGGCTTATTTCAGCGACAGTCACCTAAAGCCAATTCCCTACTAAAACATAGGGTGCCCAATAAAATGGATGTTCTTTATCCTTCAAAAGAAACTCTTGAGCACGACGTAGGGCTTCTGCTTTACTTAAATTAGTATTTTGTGTTAGCTGTCGATAGAATTCACTCATCAAAACAGAGGTAGATTTATCGTCTACTTGCCACAGTGAAGCCAAGGTACTGCGTGCGCCAGAACGCACAGCTACACCAGCAAGCCCCAAAGCAGCACGCTTATCTCCAGTCGCTGTTTCACAAGCACTGAGGACAAGTAATTCAATTGGAGGAGGTACGCGATTGGAGCGCCCTACCACTTGTTCTCTAGTTTGCAGTATTTCACGCAACTGTTTAATTTTAATCTTGTCATTCCAAGCAAGAATATATGTATCTTCAAGTTTAGAACTAAATTTGCCGTGAGTTGCTAAGTGAACCACAGGAAAAGAAATTGTACTTACTAGCTGTTCAATGTTGATGCTAGTAAAAGCTTGGTTGATGAGTTGTTTAGAAGGAATAATAGACTCTATTTGCTGTAATTCAGTGCCGACATTTGATAGGGAACTAAAGCCTAAGCGAGATTCTGTTAATCCGGCGATTAATGCTTCCAATCGTCTTTGTTTTTGTTTGGGTGCTAGCAGTTGCAAACCGGGTGAAAGGGCAACACTATATTTTTCTATCAAATATTGTTTGCCGTCATAAAGCGCAGCCATTGGGATATTCTGCAATGAACCATCCATCACAAAGACTAGATTTTTGACATTGCTTTGCTCCAAACCTGCGATCGCAGGTTTGATAATCCAGTTATATACTTCTTGGGAAAGGTCTTCGCGATCGCGAAATGTATAACGTTGTTCTAGTTTTTGGCGCAGTGCTTCTAAAGTGTTTTCTACTTCAACTTTGGGTTTGTAAGTCGTGTAATGCCGTAATTCTTGAGAATGTGGTAATTTGACAATTATTTCGATGCGGTCTGCTAATATAATTGAATAAAAAACTGCTGTTACTGGATTAGAATTATCTACTACTTCGTCAATCTGGGTTGGCTGGATGGTAATACAAGCATCTTGGAAAAAGTTGTCTAATTCAGCCAATTGTAAAGCTTCAATTGCATCACGAGCTTGCTTTAAATTCTTCTGACTGACTTGTTTTGTTACTGCTTTGTCAGTCGAGGTTTGGTCAGATTCTAAAAGTAATCCTACCAATTGACGATACACTGGTTCTACTTCATCTCGAAAGTCAAATTGAGTATCGGTATTAAGAGCTACTAAATCACCGCGTAAAGTATGAAGAGTGTCTACTGCTGTGGTATAAGCTGCTACTGCTCTTTCTAAATTTCCTTGTGCCATAAGCAGGCGTCCAAGTTGCCATTCCCAGTGATAAGCAATATCTGGTGCATTTATCAGTTGAGCAAGATTTAAAGCTGACTCAGTGTATCGCTGTGCGTTTGGAAATTGTTTTCTCATCTCGTAAAATTGAGCCAGATAACCCAGACTATAAGACTCGGCTCGTTGGTCTTTGATTTCTTTGGCTTGTTGCACAGAGATATTTAATAGCTCGACAATTTCTTCAAAATTTTGAATTTTAGCTTGTTCTCTGGCTCCTGCTTGGAACTCTTGATTTTGGGTTGGGGAATTGAAAATTTCTTTTGTTGTCTGCTTGTGCGTCTTTTCAAAGCAAACCAAACTCTGAACAAAATTTATTCTGGCGTATACTGCGGCTCGACTGGGGGTTAAATTGGAGAGTGCAGATTTAATCGATCCAAGATATTCGCTCGTCGGTTGTTGCCCAAGAAACTGCAATACGCTCAAGCGATTGAGTTGAGCTTGTACAGCAGTAATGGAAGAACTTGACTTATTAGCGATTTCATGATAATAATAAAATGCTTTTTTGAAGTATTTGGTATCCTCTGTTTGGGCGATAGCTGTTTGTCCACACCGCGACGGGAGAAAATTATCCTCGGTAGTGCTTTCTTTGATGAGATTTCTCTTACCCTTTGCGAATGCGGCATTGCCTAAACTGAGTAAAGTTGCACTTTCTTCTTGTGGCGATCGCAACTGTTGCGCTACTATCAAACTTTGCTCCAGCATTTTTTGAGAATTTTCTATATCTCCACTGGCTAGCAGCCAATTCCCCCAACTTCGCAATCCAGCAGCTTTTAAAAGCGAGTTTGGCATAGAAAGGAGATTCTTTTCTACTTGCTCAAATATTTTCATTGTGCGGCGGTAAAGCCCCAAAGATTGGAAAGCTGTAGCCTGGTTAATTAAACTACCAATATTACCAGCTGTATCACCAATTTCAGTATAGGTTTTAGCTGCCTCTTGCCATGATTGCAAAGCATTTTCAGCTTGACCCAGTGCTAATTGTAAATTGCCTTGAGTGTTGAGAACTAGAGCGAGAATGTGTTTTGCATTACTATTAGTTAATTTTGATTGGTTTAATAAATCGAGACTAGTTGTAATTGCAACACTTGCTTGGTTCCAATGACCCAATTTTTGCTCACTCAAGGAAAGAAAATTTAACGCCAAAGCTTGGTTTAGCGCGTCATTTTGGGACTGAGAAACCTGTGCAGCCTGCTGAAAACTTTGCACTGCAAAGGCAAATTGTCCTGATTGGTATAAAGTTTTGCCATTTTCTATTAGTTGTTCTATGCTTTCGGAGACTTCGGTATGGGATATAAAAACATTGCTAATTGGCTGACTTGATCGGATGGGGGCTTTTTCAATAACTGGGACAATGGAAGCAGTCGATAGCAGATGAACACTAAAGCTGAAAGTAAATCCCAGCAAAGCTAATAAGATAATTTGCCACTTGCGAAATATACCCTTTTTTTTAGCCGTGTTCCAATTAGGTCTTGCCATTCCAAATCCACTCCAAAACAATCACCAGGGAGGCAGAGGGGAAAAGGGCTAAAAGCTTGGGGGAGCAAGCCTTTCTCTCTGCGACAAGGGTTGCAAAACAAGGATTTGAAGCCCCGTCTTTCTTTGTCCGCTTGTGCTGGGGCAAAGTACAAGCTCCGTCTCAGTCTTTCCCCTGCCCCCTGCTCCCTGCTCCTCTGCCTCTTTTGACCATTGCCCTATGTCCGTGTCCATTACTTGGCAATTGCTGACTGACATCCAGATGATGAACTCCCTACTTTGTGTGGTGTTGCTGTGGGAGCGTAAGCCGTAAGAATTACTTCTCCGTTCTGATTAATTATCCACCCTTGCGCTTCCACAATTTGATTAGGGCTTAAGGATTTATTCTCTCCCCCTTGTTCCCTTATCCCCAGAAGGGATTCCGATCGCTGATCTTTTTCTCCCTCTCTTCCCTTTGCTACAGCAGTGAGTCGCCAATCTTCCCATACCGCATCACTATTAAGTGTGTTGTTAGGAGAGGCAGGTAAACCACCACTTCCGGTATAAATGAAACTACTGTTAGCTGTTTTCACGCAGATATTATCATCTACTAAACGTGCTACATCCACCACATCTGTTGTTAAAGAAACTAATCCTTTACTAGGGTCTGTATCAGGGGTATTGATTTGTATATTTCCGCTCAAGTCAGGACTTGCTCCTTTTGCAGTAATACTACTTATTAGCGGTAATGATGTTGTCGGAGATTGAAAACCAAAGATTTGAGCAACATTAATCTTGACATTTCCACCACGAAAGTTTTCAGAATCAGCACGAATATTACTATTTTCATTTTCAACTGCAACAATAAAGGCATTTTTGCCATCGATTGTAATATTACCACCAGTAATATTGTTTCCAGAAGCTTTAGTAGTAATTTCACTATTACGACGCATTAGTAATAAATCTCTTGGATTTAGATTTATATTGCCTTGTGCTGCAATGGTGTCGGCTGAAATTTTACCTCGGTTATCAAGACTAATCAAATTAGCATTTACCGTTAAATTGCCTGCGGCCCCATTTCCCTGACTGCTGCTAGATAGTTCGGCGTCATTGGTAATAAAAAGTGAGCTAGTTGTAATATCAACATTTCCTGCATTGCCTACAGCATTTTCTTCTACCTTACTCTCAATCGTACTTGGGAATAATCCATCGCCACTTGCTCCATCAATAGATACTATATCTTGGGCAACAATATTTACTTTTCCGGCATTCCCTTGTCCTTCTGTGCCTGCGCGTAAGTTCGCACCATTCTGCAAAAAAAGTGAGCCTGTATTAATGTTAATATCATTCGCTGCACCTGTTCCTTGAGGTAACACAAGACTATAAGCACCACTTCTGTTATTGTTAGTGCCTACACCATCAAATAAAACGAAATCAGTCGCATTGATATTGACTATACCAGCATTTCCATTACCATTTGTACGAGTAGCTAAAAGGGCACCATCAGTGACTTTCAATGACCTAGTAGTGATATTTACATTGCCTCCATCACCTGGTTTAATTGTCGCAACTTCGGTGTAAATGCCTCCTGGAAAACCTTTTTGGTTAACTCCACTTAAATTAATGGAATTAGCAGCATTAATAGTTATACTGCCAGAATTTCCTTCTCCTAGAGTGCTTGTTGCTATAAAAGAACCATCACTCAAGGTCAAAGAATCTGCTTTAATATCTATATCACCCCCCCTACCATTGGCGTTTTCTTGTACTCTACTATAAGCTCCTCCTTCAGTTATAAAAGACACATTATCTCGTGCTTGAATACTAATATTACCTCCGTTTCCTAATCCATAAGTATCAGCCTGGAGCGAGGAACCACTGGCAATTGAGAGTGAACCTGTGGCAATGCTGATATTACCTGCTTTACCCTTTATTTGCTCTCCTAACAGGGTTTTTATAGAACTTCCATCTGATAAAGAGACGGTATCACGGGCATCAATAATGATATTACCTGCATCTCCTTGTTTGCTATAGCTTTCTGCTGTTAATATGGCTTGGTTGGTGAGCTGAAGCGAACCTGTAGAGATTTTTACTATACCTCCGTTGCCTGATCCTTCGCCATCTTCTCGCAAACCTACGCTGCTTGCAGCATAACTGTTACTACCATCAAATTGAACCGAATCAGCACCAATTATTACATTGCCTGCGTTGCCTTCACCGAAAGTAGCTGCTGTTAAAAATGATCCATTAGTAACTGAAACTGACCTTGCTTGGATTGAAAGGTCATTTCCATTTCCTTTGCCGCCTGGTTGAACTGTGGTAAACACTCCACTCTTATTTGCAAGGGATACATTATCACGAGCTTGTATTTGCACACTGCCCGCATTTCCTTTTGCAATAGTACTAGCACTAAGAAGTGAATTATCATTCAGCGTAAGTGAACCCGTATTGATTTTTATGATGCCGCCATTACCTTCTCCTTTTTCAACTTGACTGAAGGCAAAGGAATTATTATAAAAATCAACGGTATTACGAGCATCAATTGTTAAATTCCCAGCATCTCCCGTACCTAAAGTACTAACTTTTAATTGAGAGTTGTTACCAACTAATACAGAATCAGCTTGAATTTGCAAATTTCCACTTTTTCCTACATCTGTAGGGTTTGTAGGTTCTAAAGTAGTCGAGCCAAAGCTTCCATCAAGAAAAGAGACTTGTCCACGAGCATTTATATTAATATTACCGGCATTACCTGGACGTTGCAAGGAATGATCACCCAAGGTACGAGTGTAAATTCCAGATCCGACCTTTACGGATAGTAAGCCAGTAGTAATATTAATATCACCAGCATTGCCGATGCCATTCGTCCGAACCTGATTTCTAATTTCGCTTTGCTCTTCTATCCTAATTGCTTCGGTGGCGTCAAGAGTAATATTTCCGGCTTTGGCAGTTGCTGATCCCAAATTTGCCTCAATACCACCATTAAGTGAACTTCCTTTTAATAAATCTATGTTGCGTGCGTTGACTGCAATACTACCACCATTCTCATAAGAAACATTAGCGATCGCTCCATTATTCAAAAATACATCACTTCGTGATAATTCTGGTACTTGAGTACTAAAAATGTCGCCATCTGTAAAAAGGTTTATACTTCCTGGAGCAGCTAATCCTGTTAATTCGATCCGTCCACCATAAGCATTTAATTGTCCATTATCCATCGTTACATTACCACCGATTAGTAATATGCTTTTACCATCAGGTACTCGCAAACCATAGGTTTCAAAACCTGCTAAATGAGGGCCAGCACCTGCAATTGAGTTATTTTCAATTGCTCCTGTAGTGATTTGGTTGTATAAAAAAGCCGAAGGGTTAATTGTCAGTAACGATGAAGGCGCTTCTGGATTTGTTGCGCTGAAGTTGCCTATACTACCAAATTGTAAAGCGTTGGCTGTTGTCGCAATAAAGGAACCACCAATACTCAAGCTGCCCTTTGGCCCAAATACAATGCCATTGGGATTAAGTAAGAATAAGTTTGCTTTACCATTAGTACGAATTAAGCCATCAATATTAGAAATTGACTTACCTGTTACTCGTGTCAGAATGTTCTGAATATCTAGTGAATTATTGAAGAAAGCTGTATTTCCATCGAGAACAGAGAACTCAGAGAAACTGTGAAACAGATTACCGCCTCTTGTCGTTCCACCCTCAATAACTGTGGTATTACCCTCTAATTTGACATTAGAATTATTCGGGAGAGTGGTATCTGTTGTAATTTGGGCGATCGCACAATTAGCAGAGAATATTATTGCACCAGCGAACTGACAAGTTAGGGCTTGGGCGATAACCGAAGCATAGCGCGGGTACGCCGCAATTCCTAACCTTTTGAAGCTTCTAAAACCTATATATTTTTTCAAAATTGCATCCCTCTAAAGAAGTAGAAATTGTTGCAGATATTCAATACCATTTGCCCATTTAGAGACGACAACAAGGGGCGATCGCTTCAGTAGAAATATTTTCCAACCCTACAGACTCCAACAAATCTTTCCAATCAGTCGCCAAGGTTGCATCTTGGCGTTGGCTGGCGCGAAGTTCTCCTAGAGTAGTTAGAGCATCTTGCCAAATACCTGCTTGAGCATAAAGCGCTACTTTTTGACGTGGGGTTGCTGTATGTAAGCGACGTGTTAATTCATCTGTTGGAACAATGCGTTGTACTAACCCTTCAACGGCTGTATCTTCTGAGCGGCTTTGCGGGTTACAATCAATCAAAAAATACCAATGATAATATTGTCCAATTTCTAGGGGTTTCTCTGTTGCAGGAACATTAACTTCAATCACTCCTGGCGTATTGGATAAAGTAATAGGAATTGGTTCTTTGGTGAGAGAGTTATTTTTTTCATCCAGTAAAACAAATTTCACCGAGTTGATATTCTTGGATACATAGGGAACGTAAAACCAAAAAGTTGGATGTTCATCTGTGGTTAAGCTTAAAACATATTGTGTGGTAGTGCCTCTTGTTACTTGCTTTTGATTTGCAGTTTTTGACACCAAAGGTACTAAGGCTGTGAGAGGTTTAGTCACGGCTGGACAATCACCGCGAGTTCCTGCACCTATTCTGTCTGTCGGTGCGCCCCGATTTTCTGGTTGTTTCTCTAAAGTTGGTTGAACAAAACGTATTTTTGTAGTGTTTGACTGCTGAGATTGTGCTGATAATTGCGTAACATTAACCAGTAAAAAGGTTGTGATAAATACTAATGTTTTTGATAATGAAAGAAAGTTGATTTTAGTCATAATTAAATTTTCAATTTTTTACAATTATTTTTTTCTAAGAATTCAGAAATAAAGACTTGATAAATAAATATCCTACTTTTAATAAACTCCTTATATATTGTGATTTCTGGGTGCTGAATTTTTATCTTTTTTTTATGAATAATTTTTCGTATTTTTTACACCGATTCCAGTAATTACTAATGCCAGTGCAGAGGGAAGAAATGGCATCCAACCTCCATATAACAAGAGAACAAAACAGCAACCGTAGAGGATGAGTAATTCAGCAGTTATGAGAATAGCAAATTTCAATAGTGACCGACTGTATACAGCTAATATTCCGGCTACCAAAGACGTACCGCAAATCCCCAAAATTTCACCCCATGCAGGTAAAACCCATAATAGAGGGCGCTTGTCTAAAACAGCACTTAGAATTTGACTAACCATATTTGCCTGAAGCAGTACCCCTGGAATTTGTTGGTAGGGGGTATTTGCCATACTGTAGGGTGTAAGAAAATAGTCTTTAGCGCCTTGTGAGTCAACGCCAATCAAAACAATCTTATCTTTTACCCAGTTGGGGTTGAATTGATTATTCAAGACTTGTGCAACGCTGACTTGTTTTGCAACCTTCTGCGAAGAGCGATAATTAAGTAGTATTTGGTGTCCCTTTGCATCAAATTGTTGATAACCACCTGTAGGAACATCTATGGGTTTAAAGATTGTTTTGCCAAGCTGCAAGTAGCCTTCATCACTAATATCGAATTTGATGCCTTCTTTAGCTAAATATTGTCGTGCAAGTTGAAAGTTGAGAGAGTAGGACGACTTGCAATTTGATTCCGGTTCTGGTGTTATAGATAGTAGATTACGACGGATTACCAAATCGCTATCTAATACAACATCACTAAAGCCTATGCGGTTAGGTGGAATTTCTGGCGGTGGTGAAATCCCAATTGCTTGTTGTTTGGTACCACCAAGTTGACATATAGCAATAAAATTGTTGTTTGTTCGTAAATGATTTGCTAAATCTGGATATTGATAACCTACCGGAAAATCTCGATAAATATCTAAACCAATGGCTCTTGGCTTGTAAATTGACAATTTTTGCAATAGTTTTTGTAGCGTACTATCTGATAGTGATGATTTTTGTCTTTGTTCTTGAGCCTGAATATCTGCTTCTGTGACAGTAATCACCAAAAGACGCTTATCTACACCTTCGTCAGGTCGCATCCGCATCATTGAGTCGAAAGCCGACAGTTCCCATTGTTGCATGAAACCGAGCGATCGCACCCCCGTAATTAAGCTGGTGATCAAAACACTCACTAAAAATGTGATTTTCAGATTCCGTGCTGTCAATTTAGAGAAAGCACCTTTATTAGTTTGACCGCATAATTGTTGCCAAGTTAGAGTTTCTTCCGCTATGTTTTGACAAATCACAGGTAGCCAAGAAGCAGCAGGAAATTCTTCTTCCAAACCCTGTAATCTGGAACGTGCATAACGTACCGCTAAATAGAAAGATTTACCTTCAGAAAAAGCTCCCAAGAAATGTTTTAGAAACTCTTGTGCTATCAAGTCCGGTATTTCCTCCCGCATGACAATAATTTGGCTAATTTGCAAATCACTTAACTGTCGCGCTAATCCCAAACCATCACAAGAATTGAAAATAGCTATTTTTAAACCGCGTGAAATTGCATAAGTCAACGAATTTTTTAACTCATTTATTGTTAATGCACTATTTGGATTTATATGTATGTGACCTTTATCATTTTCGCTTTGACTATGACCTGCAAAAAACAGTATATCCCAGCCTTGTTCGTCCCAAAGCCACTTATCTAATTCCTGACGTGAAGGCTCTACTAAAAATACTGTTGATGCATTTGGTAATTGTTCTAAAATATTTCTATCTTGTTGAATATCAATACCTTGACTATTACCCAAAATTGCCAATATTCTAACTTTATTTGTTTTCTGTTTGGGTAATCGTATTACTCGCTCATATCTTGGAGTACTTACAGCAACTTCGCATAATTGGTAATGCTCAATAAAATTCCATAAATGCCAAGGTAGCCGTTGTAGAAGAGAATCGCTTGCTTCAATAATCACTTGAAATTCTTCATTTAAAGCCAATTTCTCACGTAACTTTTGATCGATTGGGCGAAATGAATCAGAGTTTAGCCAAGAATTGATTGCTTCATATAATTGTTCTTGAACTTCACTAAAATCTACTTCACTAACGTTATTTAAACCTGTGGATTCTACTTCGATTCCCGAACGACTGACGAATCGTTTATGAAGTGCTTGATATATTAATTGAAAGCGTTTATAAAGTTCAGCAATTTTTGGTGCAGGAGGTAAACTACCTGTAAATTTTATCGGACGAGAGTTGTTATTTTCCCACAATTGTGCAGTTACAGGGAAAAAGCCATCGTTTAAGTTACCTTTTTCTAAGCTGATAACAATTAACTTACTCATCTTTAATTTTAAGATAGCTATAATTCACAGTCAAAATGCATACTGATTTAATGCATATTATAAGTTTTAATCTGTTACCTCATGGCTTGAAAATACTAATTAGTTAATATCAACTTTTTTAAACACTTATAATATCTGTAGGTTAATTATTTGAAGAACAAAACCTAACGCGACTTTAAAGCTCATTTTGGGTTTCACAAGCATCAACCCAACCTGTATCAGTAAATATTTATTATAAGTAATTATCCAAGTTTGATATAGTTTCAAATAGAAAAATTTTCTGTCATTCTGAAATTATCAAGAGTCAATTGGATAGAGAATTTGGTTCCGCTTAAACCTTTAAAACGGTTAAGTTGAATGTAGCAATCTAAACTTCTCGATTCAATTTGCTGTAGAATATTTTCCGATTCTAAAAGCATAACTTTGAGATTTGCTGGCAAATATTTCTTATTGCCAGTGGGATGAACTTGTACGATAATAGCAACTTTCTTGTCTTCTTCCTGTGAGAGAGCAAGCATCAATGCTAAAGATTGCCCTCCTAATTGTACCCCCAGATCAATTAACTTGACTCCATTTACACCTGTTTTACTAGTTGCAGAAAAACTTCTGAACTCAAATGCTAAATTTCCTATTTGTAAATTTAAAACTTCGTCAATAGGTTGCCATCCTGCTGTAAACAGCTTCTGAAACCATTGATCAAGGTTCACCTGAATCAATGAAGAGTCTACAGAGACGTTATTCATTGATTCTATACTTGGTGACAAGTATTTATTAGCAGTGGATACAGGATTTTTTTCTTGGTTTAAACGTTGATTATACAGTTGTTGTCGCCACTGTTCGTTGGAAATTAATGCCGCCCACTGAGCAAATGGTATATCTAAATGTACTCTAGGAGAATAAATAGAAGCATCACTCAATGTCTGCAATAGGTTTTGAGCTTCTGTTGCTGACAAATTTACTTCAGGTAGAACTTCTTCTCGCCAACGCAATCCAAGTGTAGCAAAAAGTAAGGTAAAATTTTCATTTAACTGTTCGATAGGTAAAGAATAAGTGCGATCGCTTGAATTATATTTGCCTTGGTTTTTCAATTGACGATGTGTAGCAAATCCGCATACTCGTATCCAACAATCATCATCATCACCTTCCAAATTTACCTGCACTGATATATAATAGTCACCTGTCCAACTACTAATATCTATCCATTCTTGCGGTACGCGCAATTCTTCTATATCTATTGTTTCAGTCGGCACGAATAATATCTTGGTTTCACCCACCTTAATTGCTGTGCCATTTACTATCTCTAAGATCGTAGGTAAATTTTCTTCACTAGGAAATATCTCTGCGCGTAAACTAGATTCTTGCAAGGAAACCTGAAACCAAGTGAGTAAGCGGCTCAAGCAGATGCGATTAAGATAAGCATTATAAATTGCGATCGCATTTGAGTGATGTTGGGAAAGCTGCCATACTTTTTCTTGTTCAGCTGTCTCTACCTGCAACCAAATATGCTTAACGTCAATATTTACGAAATCTGATAAACTCAACATAATCTTCACCCTCACTAATAAAGTTAATACAACTGATTTTGGATATATATTTCCAGTAGGTAAATTTTTTCTTCTAGTTTTAATTCTCCCTTTCCTAATTTAGGTTCATTTTTTAACACTACTTTTAGTAGAGATTTGTAATAGTTAACCAACCATTTTTCTAAATATTCTTTCATCCAAATATTTATTTCCTTCATCAATTTTTCTTGTAATATATTTCTTGCTTTAGTAACCCTTGTAACTATTTCACTCAAGCCAGTACCTAACTGAGAAGCAATTTTTATCTCATCCATTTGCTCTCCATAATAAAGTTGTAAAACCTCACGTTCTTCATTTCCTAATTTCTTAATGGCTGATACCAAAGCTGCTTGAATCAAATCTGAGTGCACTGGTGTATGATAGTCGTTTTCTAACCATCGTTTTACATACTGTTTAACCCATTGTTGTGGTTGGGAAATCCTTGCTATAGCTTCTAATAATTTGATTGTAGATTTAGTTAGATAACGAGAAATTGTACTTTGATTCATTCCTAATCTATCTGCTAGTTGTTTTTGATTAAATCCAAACCCATAATAGAGAAGTAAAATCTTCTGAGCATCGAGTTTCATGGATTGAAGTTGCTCAGATAAAATTGAATTAGCTTGATTAGCCAAAAATCCTTGTTCTCTTGTATCCTCAGTGCTTGATATCTTTTCCCATTCGATTTCCGAAACTTGTAATTCTGATTTAACTTCAAATTCACCTGATTGAAAAGCATCAAGCGAAAATTTTGGTAGAATTGATATCGGATAACTTTCTAAAGCTTTAATGCAAATCTCCATCCAATCTTTAATTTGTTTTGCAGTTACCTTAGTAGAGTTAGCAAATACTTCATGGGGTGCAGTTGGTAATACTTTTTCTGCGTTATAACATTGAGCAGATTTTGAAAAATCCTCTTCGTCAGGGGCTATCCATTTTTTACCAGTAATTCTGGCTGGATTTTTAACCTTGTTAATTAAATAAACTTGCTTAAAGTATTTTCTAGCAAAAATAATTAATGAGATTTCTGGCTCGATAATACCGAATACTTTTAGTGCTTCTATGAGTTCTTTATCGCTCTTTTTATATAATAATCTCCACCGAGAAAATCTACTAACATCTGCTGAAAATTTAATATGATTTGTTAATACATTGCTTATATATGTATCTATATTCGCACTTTTATAATTATATTTAACTAAAATTTCTTTCAAATTGAGTGGATTGTAAACTAGTAATCTAGCAATACATAAATATTCTTCCCAAGAATTGGCATTACGCTCTTTAGATAAGTCTTTAGCAGCCCAATAGCATCTTTCCTCAAAGTAACTTGCTAAATGTTCATAGGCAAGTTGTATTTTATTACTTGGCTCCCAGTTTCCTATTAATTGTGATTCGTCAAATGCTACTTTTCGCCAAAAATTTGCGATATCTATTCCTTTATCTTGATGGCAAAATAAATTGGAAAACTCCTGATGCTTTTCCTCATATAATTTCAAATTTCGTTGCAAAGAAGGTTGATGTTTCCATTGCAACGATAATTGATTATTTTGGTCACTCAGCACAATATAGGTAGAAAATTTGTTAAGATTATCCCTTCGCTTCGGTAGTACAGGAATACTATTAATTTTGGTAAAATTAAGTACCATGATTTTTTCTCCCTACTTGACAACAAAATGAAATTTACAATATATGCAAGGGGAGCAACGCGATTTGGTGAAGTGTTAAAACCAAGAATGGAAATAGGCTATTTTGGAATGCCATTACCTCCGGTACGCTACGCGTAGGCGTAGCCCGCCGTTGGCATCGCAACACAAACCCTGGTTCTATTGATAAATTATCAACGTAATGATAATTTAATCCCGATTTCACTAAATCGCGTTGCTTCCAGCAATATGCAAGTATCAAATACACTGCATTCTTTTGTGTGATTTTAGCTTTACTGAACTTATTGGGAGCAGAGCAACCTAATTATGCAAGTTGTAGGTATTATATAAACTTGAGAGTAGAAATCGGTCAAGATGCTTATATTTTTACCTCGTCTACATATAATATCTATTTATCAAACAACAAAAAGGCTGATTTTAGCAAGCTAGTATTCAGGCAGGCAGGTGGAGCAGAGGCAGCAGGGGGAGAAAATTTTTGCGATACAATCTTAAATCCAGCCAGCAATTTCTATGCTCGTTAATGATTTCCCTAGTTTTTCATACTCTGTTTGAGTGGCTTTAAGAATATGCTTCATTTGGACAGGCTCTTGGGCATCGGCGGCCATAAAAGCTGAGTTGAGGGCAATGATGCGGATATTACCGCCAGGAGCGTTAAGTTGAGCCAGTCTTTCAAAGTTTAAGCCTTCGGTTGGGGTATCAGGCGGAAAAATCCGTCGCCAAATTTCAGTTCGATGGGCGGCATCTGGCAGAGAAAATTGAGTCACGAACCGAAGTCGCCGCATGAATGCAGGGTCTAAATTACTCTGTAAATTCGTCGTTAAAATAGCCATTCCTGGATAGGATTCCATTCGCTGAAGTAAATAACTGACTTCCAGATTGGCATTGCGATCTTTAGAATCTTTAACTTCACTCCGTTTACCAAAAATAGAGTCTGCCTCATCAAAAAGCAAAATTACACCCCCACTTTCAGCCGCATTAAATATTTGCTGGAGATTTTTCTCAGTTTCGCCAATATACTTACTAACAACAGCAGAAAGTTCAATTTTATAGAGATCGAGGTTCAGCTCATTGGCAAGAACACCTGCTGCCAGAGTTTTTCCGGTTCCGCTAGGCCCAGAAAATAAGGCTGTAATACCCAGTCCACGTCTACTTTTAGATGTAAATCCCCACTTTTCGTATACTTTGGCCTTCTGTCGCACATGAGCCGAAATTTCCTTTAGAATTCCCTTCTGAAGGGGCGGTAATACTAAATCTTCCCAAGACAATTTAGATTCAATTCGCTCTGCAAGCTCATCTAATCCAGGACGAGCTTGGACGCGGCAGCTTTGCCATAGAGCCTGTTTTAGGGAAGGAGTGGATGGCATTGTCAACTGCCCAACAGCCGCCGCACAGGCTCGACGAATCATAGAGGTACTAAGTTGAAACTGAGACGTGAGTTCCTGCAAGTCTTGCAGCAGTTTATCTGAGTCTGGTATATATTTCTCTTGCTCATTAAGTTGAGTTTTGAGTTCGGCCACAGAGGTTTGCCAAGTAATTAACTGTTCTTGAGGTAGGGGTTTAGGAACATCAAAGCGAATCATTTGACGCTTTACGCCTTGAAGTGGAGAAAGTGTCGTAACGATCGCAAAACATTCTAGTTCCTCAAGTAGTTGATGCACAGAAGCAAGTTGTAACTTGTCGGAACGATCAATATCCTCACAAACTAGAAGGAGCGCTCTACGCTCCAAAATACATTCTCTTTCCAGTCGACGGATGAAAGTCTTTAATTCATCGGGTTTGAGAGGGATACGATGGCAGTTCAACAGACTTACTTGTAAATTAAAATGCTGACATACAGCTTGGGCAATGTCAGTTTTATCCTCCATCTCTGAACCACATAGCTGAATGATCGGCAAAGAATTCTGAAATGAATTCAATTCCCATAGAGCCTTTATACTATCTGCCAAGCATTGATGAGAAGGAATTAGTCGTTGTGTGTACGATGGTAGTTCAGTAATTTCTGTTAGTAACGAGTCTGTTGTTTTTACACCTATAAGATAATGAAGGATTCTCTCATCTATATGAAGAGATGTGCTAGTTAGGGTACTACCTGAGCCTAAGTCGATCAGTTTCCAATAACGGAGTGTTCCATCGGGTGCTAATGCGCTCCAGTGAGGATTGGGCAAGGCATTGAGAACCAAACCGAACGTTGGATGGTATTGGGAATTACCGCCTTGGGCTTCATCACATAAATCTGGAAAACGCGAATCGATTTCAAGAGCTGCACAAAAAACTAATATATAGCGTTCAAATTCTGAAAGTTTAAATCTTTGACAGAGTTGTTCAAGTGCTGGAGGAAATGGCATTGCTGCCAATATTTTAGTTAGCTCGGATTGATCTTGTTTAAGGTTTGAGGCTTCTACGCCAGAATTATTTTTTGATTGATTGATATAGTTCTTAAGAAGATTAAACAGTTGATTAGTGGCAGTCACTAAATAATTTTGGTTAAATTGAAACCAGACTTCAGGATTGATTGAGCTATCCATACAAAATTATCCTTTGAGTCTATACATAGCTATCTGTAATAACGAAAACAGCGTTGTTGCAAACTAGATGTTTATTAGCTTATCAACCTTCAAGATGCGCGATCGCAGCTTTGGGTTTAGCTTTTCCTTCAATAACCTGTCGAATACCGGGCAAGTAACGATCCATCGCGTTCACGTTTGCAACAACCAATTGTTGAAAAAGTTCTAGAGAAAGGCGATCGCCTTCTACATCAATGCTAGTTTTAAGGCGAACTTCGCCAGAATCCAAGTTAATTTCAAAATTGCCAATCACCATTCCAAAATTAGCTCTAGTCAGAAACTCAGTCACAGCAATCCTTTGCTCTTCGGGTACAAGGTCTGGGTAAACAGAATAGAAAACGCATTGCTGCATATTTTCTCTAGGACAAGCGAAGCAACTCCATTCCCCATTCTCACCTTGAGACATGAGACGGTAGATTATTTGATCTTGATTTAATGCAGATACTCCTTCATCGAAAGGCCACTCCATTTGAGTGAAGAAGTCAACCATAACCTCAGCTAAAGAATCAACCATATCGTTATTGTCTTCTTTGGAGCTATCACCCCAAGCGGTGCTGTACCCAGATTTAAGTTCGCCTTCTACTTCTAACTCAGGCGGTAGGTCTATAGACTGTTTTACATGCAAGGCATACCAATTTTCCGAGAACAATATTGGAGATTTAATTGGATGATGACTTTGATTCAATTGCAATAAATACTCAACAGCAGTTTCTGCTGAGTTGGAATGAGCTGTCAAATGAGAGAGCAAGCGATCGCTCAAGCGGGCTTCAATTTCGATATCTTTGTCAGTTACAAAATTGTCTTCCATTGTTTGGTAACGAACGTCTGACTTCAAGTTAAAAAGTGTTTCTGTATCGATACGTTGGTAGAGTTCTGGACTTACTTTGCAAGTGATACAGCATTCTGTAAAAACATCATCGACCTCCGTTAAAGATAATTCTTCAAGCTGCACTATAAGCGGGTTGCCAGTAGGCGTTTTTAGTACAAGTTGGCGATCGAGGCGATAACTGTCTGTAATTGATTGCATATTTAACCACCGTATAATAAATCTAAATGAACTATAGGAATCGTATTTAATTTTTGAAATTATCTACATGGGCGGGGAGTGGGGAGTAGGGAATAAAAAATTAGGCTTTTGGATCTGTACTTAGCTTTTTCAGAAATCAAACATTAATCCTATATTTACTAAACATTACTAAACATTACTAAACATTGCTGATTACCTTTTTTTAAACTTACCCCACGTATTGGGATTGTCTTCGTCTTTGTTATACTCTTTCTCCCATGTCATCGGATAAAATTCAAGTTTGGCTTTCTTACCTTCTTGCCATTTCCATTGGGCAATGCGTTTAGCAGTTTCAAGTTTGACCTCAGAATCAAGAAACTTAATTCCCGTATAACTGGTTTTTTGCAGAGCAAGTTCAGCCTTAAAGGGATCTAAATTGGCTTTGCCATCTTTGACTTGTTCATCTGGCTTGGCTTCTTGTCCGCACTTAAAGTTCACCCCAAGACCAATGGCTCCTTCAAACTTAGTCTTGTCTTTGCCTAATAACGCTGGTACCTTGTAGGACGCAGCGCTAGCAGTAAAAGCCGTATACAATTGTGAAGTCAAATCTTTCATAGGATTAACTGCTGCGCCGCCAAACTGAGCTTTATTCTGATATTTTCTTTGGTAGGCTGCCCACATAGACCGCGAGGCTTCAACGGCAGAAACAGCAATGGGAAGAGCAGCAAGCCCTGGATTCTGTGCAAACGTATATGCAGGTATTCTCGCCCCTCCGTCTAAATCAATTTCCCATTTATTAACTTTAGGTTCTTCCCATTTAGATCCAGGTTTGCTACACAGATCGAGTTTTAACTTAATGCTATATGTACCTATGCCAGCAAAGGAACCGGAATTAGCAATTTGAATGCGATGGCTGCCTTGACCTTTAGTCCGTTGCCGGCCTTTTTGCTCAAATTCCTCTTTACCTACCCCTGTACCTTGCTTGTTCTTGCTTTCCTCATCATCCCTTGTGCCTCTTGTTTGATCGAGTGAGAACTGGTTAACCCTCCTGCCTTCAAAAACTTGTGCAGCAGCTTTTCCAGTCCCCACTCCTCCTACACCAAAGTCAGAGATAAATGCTGCGGTGGTGCCTGTTTCAATATGAGATTTCTTTGCCGGGTCGGTGAATTTGCCATCTTTCTTCTCTCCAAAAACATCTTGCTCAATCTGTGCGGCCATCTTTTCAGATTTTTCATATCCCGATTTACCGAAACTTTCCCCCCAAAGGGTATTGGTAATACTTCTAGGCATTAAACGAGACTCTCGAAAGCGTCGATATAGCCCATAGTTAAGTAGTTTTCCAACGCTTGCACTATCTTTAGCTATACATTCAAAATAAGGGCCAATTTCTCCGCCTAAAGCAGCAATTCCAAGCGTCCCACCACCTTGAAAAGTCCCTTCAAAGATCACCTTTAAGTCATCATCTTCTCTACGTTCAGCACTTAAGGTCACACGACCGCCAATAAATACGCCAGGGTGAACTGGAAACCGCAGTTGAGTTTCAAATTTACTCTTATCTCCAGTATCAGGAGACATAAGATCGAGAACTTTAGGGATAACACCAGTAAAGAATCCACTTGGAGTTCCTGTATAATTCTTGTATTTATCTATCAGTTTTTCGGCTTTTTTTTGTGTCTTTTCTCGCTTCCCATTCTGGAGTTCGGCATTTTCTTCAAAACCAGGTAATGGTTTATCTTTCAGTTGGTTTATCTCTGTTTTAAATTCTTCCAGATATTCAGAAATAATTTTATAGCTAGGATTAGAAATAATTGTGTAGGTATGTTTCTTCAGCCATGCATCACAAAGCGATTCAATATAGTCTGTAATTCTATTTATTTCTTCTTGATTTGAACATTTAGAAAAATCGTTGAGTAATTTATCTATAGTTGAGAAAATACTACCTCTGCCTTTACTCCTACCTTTTCCTTTGAATGTAATTTTGAATTTTCCTCGCTTATTATGAGTAGACTCTCTAAATCTTTCTATTAATTGTTGTATTTCTATTTCTGAAATTTCAATATTATCTGAAGTATCGTTCGAGCTTGCTTCAGCATTAGATATCTCGCATTCATCCTCGGTTTCGCCGTCATTCGAGGTTATGCGATCGCTAGCGATATCAGAAGTTTCGAGTGCATCATGAAAAACATCCGATTCTGAATCCGATTCGCGATCGCCAGAAGATATTACTTGATTTTCTGAACTATTTGAGTGTTCGGAAATGTTACGCTCTAAAATATTTGAGCCTTCCCTACCATTCGAGGTTATGCGATCGCTAGCGATATTAGAAGTTTCGAGTGCGTCATGAAAAACATCCGATTCTGAATCCGATTCGTGATCGCCGGGAGATATTACTTGATTTTCTGAGCTATTTGAGTGTTCGGAAACGCTCTGCTCTAAAATATTTGAATCTTCGCCGTCATTCGAGGTTATGTGATCGCTAGCGATATCAGAAGTTTCGAGTGCGTCATGAAAAACATCCGATTCTGAATCCGATTCGCGATCACCGGGAGATATTACTTGATTTTCTGAGCCATTTGAGTGTTCAGAAATGCTCCGCTCTAAAATATTTGAACCTTCGCCTGTTAAATTTTCGATACCAGCATTTAAAGCACGAGAACTTTTTTGAAGAACCTGCTTTTTTTGGGACTCATGAATATTCCTATTTCTATTACTATCTCTATGCACATTTAAAAAAGTCATAATCTTCTCATAACTTTACTATGAATAATGTTTATATTTACTTTTAAAATAGCAAGTGTTAAAATAGACATTTAGCGAATTTTATTATCTTTTAAAGACTATCTAAAACATTTCTAATCGTGACATAACTCTTTTGAATATCCTGATTTTAGAGCGACAATATTCTCAGCTTGGTTCATGTCAGCATAGCTTTCAACACCATCAATATCTGATTTAACCAGATAAGAACCTGCTGGTATGTTAGTGATTAAAATATGAATTTTATCATCATCTACATTTCTGGATGGAGCATTAAAAATATAAACTTCTTTATTATTCTCATTAGTTGAAATAAGCCTAAAAATTACTTGCTGTTGCTGACCAACTTTAGGATTAAATTGGACAGTTAAGATTGTTCCTTCAGAGTCATCTTGATTATTAAAGCCTTGTTTCTGGACAGAAACCTTGGTGGTTGGATGCAAGACAAAAGTTTTATCATTCGAGACCACCTCATGATTGTTTTGGTACTTATACATTTGTTGATGAACGATTTGAATTTGGTGAACTCCAGCGTATAGATTTTGAGGAAGTTTAAATAAAATTCGGTTATCTTCAATAATTTGCGGCTCTAATAAGGACTTGCCTTCGTTTAAACGAATCCGAGTTATATCACCATTAAGATTTTTCCCATATACGATCAGACTACTGCCTGCTACAATCTTGCTATTTGTAGGTGATGCAACAATTTTTTCAATTTGCGGCTGATTCGATGCCTCTTTATTAGAACCTGGAGCAAGTGAAGATTTCTTAGATCCAATAAACATCATCGATACTTCATACGCAATCGAAGGTCGATAAGAACCTTGTAAGAGTGACCACAATCTGGACATCTGTTCTGTATCAAACAAGTTTGGCGCGATCCTTACTTGGTCTAACTGCTCGGTCAAAGCTTCAACAGAAGTCGATTCAATCGCTTGTGCCAAAAGACCGGAACGATTGATGGTTGCGACATGATTTAGCGTTGCTCGAATCATGGCATTGGATAAAACCGGAGTTTGATGCATGAGCTGCATAACATAACCCAACAGTATTTCCGTCTGAAAGTCTTTGTTTCCGTAGGCGGTCAATACATAATGAAGATTGATGGCTAAAGGGAGAATTGCACCTTCTTCTGCACTGGCTTGATGATGGGTTGGCTGGTAGCGTAGCTCGCCGCCTTTGGCATCGCTTTTACCCATATCTGCATTACGATTTTCTGAAACCTGGTAGAGAAACAGATTTAGCTGAGGTTGACCATCGACTCCAATAGAAATCTGATCTGGGGGAAGTGTAGTTACTAAGACATTTCCCATACTCGATAGTGCTGCATTCTGAACCAAGCCGTCTTCTAATAAGTTTTTGAATACAGCAGTTATCGCTGCGATCGCTAGTCCATTACTCATAAGTTTTTACTTAATGCACTATCTTCATTCAAAGCTTTATTTATTTGTATAAACCTTTTATTTCACCCGTTTAAACCCTTCGTAGGCTACTTCTACTTCCTCAATTTCTATCTCTTGACTATTAGATTTAACATCTGAGATTTTGTAACGCGTAGGCCAAGCTGCTGTAAGTTCAAATTTTGCTTGGGGTTTCCCATCTTCATAGATTGTTAAAAGAGCATTTTTTCTTTGTTTAGCCCAGTTACCATCTTGAATCAACTCAAACCAGTTCCATAAAGCCATCGAACTTGTCATTCCTCGAAGTAATGTTAAATTTCCGCTTTTGGCATTACCTGGAAGTTTCGTTTGCACAAATTTTCCTTTGTTTGCCTTGCCCCATCGACCTGAAGTAACCTCACTAAACTCAATTACATCCTGCGAATAGTTAAATCCCTGACATTCTAAGAAAACTGCATCTACTACATCGCTTGAACCATCAAGCTTTAAATCTAAATAAAAATTAGATGCAGTAAAAAAAACGGGGCTTCTAGATAACTTTGCCATAATTTATTTTGTTGGATTAAAGTATGTTAATGGCTGGACTATACAGGATTAAAAGATAAGGTTTGCCCTCTATTAAAAGAGGGCAAGGGATTCTTATGTGATAACAATAGCTAATATTCGCTATTGCTCACGCGTAACTTCTTGAGCAACTAACTCTATCGTTTCGCAAATTAATTCTCCACCGGCAGCAGTCAATGAAGAAACGGAATACTTGCAGGGATAGCATTGCTTAATCTGCCATTCCATAACTGGTTTACCGTCTGCATACGCAGTGATTTTTGCATCTTCAAGTTGTCCTTTCCAGTCAGGACTCTTACCCGTAGGAGGATTAACTTTGTTAAACCAAGTATAGGCACTCTTGTCTTTACATCCAGCCAAAACAATCGTTGGATTCAACGGTTTGACAGGTGTTGGCCTTGGTTGCATTGTTTTTTCTCCAGCTTTTCCAGATCCAGCAACATGATCTGTAGGAGGAGCATCCATCCCCATATTGCTGAACTCTTTGACTGGTAAATCCTTGATCTTAGATCCTGCACTAAAAGTAAAGCTAGAACACTCAAGATAATCTGGGCCTGGCATAATTTTCTCCTAGTAATTTCGTTCAATGAATAGTTGACTTAAGAAGATAGTTAGTTTTGTTCTGTTTCAAGAGCATTCCACTGGCTGATGCGGAAGACTACAAATTCAGCCGGACGTACAGGGCATACACCAACATCGATATATAAACGCCCCAAGGTCATCGTTTCAGGTGTATTGTTTTCGGCATCACATTTGACGTAAAACGCTTGGCTAGGTGTAGCTCCGAACAATGCACCCTCGCGCCATATCCGCTCTAAAAAATTACTAACGGTATATTTAACCTGCGTCCATAATTCTTCGTCGTTCGGTTCAAAGACAGCCCACTGAGTTCCAGCTTCAATTGAGCGTTCAATATAGCTAATGAGCCTTCTGACGCTGATATAGCGCCATTCGGTTTTGTCCGGTTCAACCAGAGTTCTAGCACCCCAAATCCGAATTCCTCGGTTCGGAAATTTACGAATACAGTTGATACCCAGTGGGTTAAGAAGTTCTTGCTCTCTAAAGTTGACATCATAGGCTAAACCAGTAATTCCTCTGGGGACTTCATTCGCGGGAGCTTTGTAAACACCCCGCGATTCATCCGTTCGCCCCCATACGCCCATCATGTGGCCAGAAGGAGGAACAAGAATTGAACGTCCTGCATTTCGAGGATTAGGTACTTTAACCCACGGATAATAAAGAGCGCCAAACATGGAACGACGACCAAACTCATCTAACCAATCAACAACATCTTGAGGCCTAGTGCGATCTGGGGGAGGATCTAACACAACCATTCGATTCGTTGGCCCTGGCATATCGCCGCTAGTAGAACCTTCAGACATGCTGATCATGGTCTCCATCACACCATGAACTTGTTCAAGACTTAAAATTTGAGCTTCATAGGCTCGCATTAAATCAGGAAAGCATATCATTGTAATCTCGTCGATTTCAAAGATACCGAGAACGCCAGTTCGTTCGCTGCGATCGCCTTCTATTTCACTAGCAAATTTCTCAGGTGTAGAATTCGCCGCTGGAGGCAGTAGTTCGTATTCACCATTCAAGGGCCGTCGGGATAAGGGTAGTCCAGGTTGAGCAACATCTCCAATCGAAATATATTTAGAGTTTTTCAGAGCCTCAACAACATAGGTTACAGCCAGGCTTTGAGGTTTGGGATCCATACTCAAGTGATTGTATTCCTCAAGCACTTGATCGTCTCGGCAGACTTTTAGAGAGAAGAACTCACGCGGATTATGAGGTATTTCTACTTTATCCGTTCCCTGCGATTGACCTTTAATCTGGTCATTCGCTTTATCGAGATTCTTCGCAGGAGGTAATGCACGAGGCGTTCCATCCTGAATTACGATTTTAATGGGGCCGTTATCGAAGTGTTCAGGCCGGATAGATAAATTTAAACTAGGGCTATTACCGCGTCTTGGGATCTCTAAGCGAGGTGCTTGCCGTTTTGAATTTTCTTGGCCAATACTGGGTAGTTGGGTTCCAATACTTGTCACCCAACAACGTCCACCTCCATTCAGGAAATATCCTCGAACTGAGAAAGGTAAATACGCATCGAAGTCTGTGAACCCGTTAGAGTTGCGTCGGGCAAAATATTCAAGATACTGAGTCCAACTTGTGACAAGCATGGGTTTAAAGAGTTCGGCCCCGCCTCGTATATCTTCAGTAAAGCCGATAAATCCTGCGACCGAAGTACTAACGCCCTCAATCGGACGACTGCCGCGATCAACTTCTTCAACATAAACGCCGGGTGCAAAGTAGTCTAGTCTAGCCATGTTAAGTGCTCCTTGATTTGTTGGATAATCGATTGATATAGAAATTTAGTAGGCGGGCATAAGTAATATCTCTTTGGGGATACATGGTTTTTCATCCACAAAAACATTACAAGTCTTAAACTGATAGCCAAATCGTCTCAGGTGTAAAATGTAGTTTCCAGAGGTCAAATTCTCAAACATAAAATACCCCTCCTCGTTGCTAGTTACTGATTGCTCGGTTCCTTGAAGGATGATTTGAACTCGTTTTAATGGCTTTGAGTTAAGACTATTTTTGACAATGCCAGCAATGGCAACTCGTTGAGTTTTAGATGCATTCCTGCTGATAGCTGGAATTGAATTATTAACCCCAAAATGTCGTTCAGTAACCAAAGGTACAGTTGTTTTTCTCCATACATTAAATGGAACAGTTACTGTCAAATAAATAGCAGGCCGTATGGGAATAGAAAGAGAATTCCATAAACTTACTACATCAATGGGCGGGTCGCTAGTGACTGATAATGATAAGTTGCCGTGACCACGAAGGTCAGGAGTTAGAAACTCCTCCCGCAATAGTCGGCTACGCATTAACAGCAGTAGAGTTTCAGACAGAAGATGAAGCTCTCCTAATACAGTGCGATCGCGGGCTGTAATTACAATGGAGATATCGAACCAACTGGGTGCTCTACATACTTCTGCAACCTGTCGTGAATCATCAAAATAGCGTTCCACCTGCCTGCCATTATTTGGCATTTTTTTACTGATTCGAACATCATACAGATAGAGATTAAGTGATAGCTCTCTATTACTATTTTCTAAGCTTCCAGGGTGACTAAAGTTTATTTGCTCAGTGCTAGTGAGAACAGATCCGTTAGCCAACATTTCAGCAAGAGTTTGAAGAATCGAATTCAGCATAAACAGAAATCTAATTCGTTTCTATATACTCAGGTTAAGCGGTATCCTAGCCTATGCAATCAGACTTATGTACTAATTTAAATTCAGACGTTATAGCTTAATATTTTTCAAATATCACGGTAAAAGCTTATTTTGACATAGACCTTTATCTCATGATTGAATTAATTTCACATATCATTTAATTACAAATAAATCAACTCTATTTGACAGAGAATCTAAACCGAATGGCACTAAGAAAAGCTCTAAGGTATGTAGAATAAGGGTTACAGTTTTTAATGCCAGAGAGCGCAGTAATTAATGGCATAAGTACCTGCGATGCCTTCTCCTATCGGAGACGCTGCACGAACGGCAACGTCAAGGACGAACGCTGATGAAGAAATGATGCACAATTGCCTAAAAAATTTTTGGAGGTAGAAAAAGCTTACTCGTCCGTGAAATACTTTTCTGAGATGAATAAGCCAACATTATAAACACTACTGTCACACTAAGAGTACAGGAGCGTCACCCGAAGGGCGGTTGGTTTAATATTCTGGTCTGTCTGCAAAGGCAATTTTATAAAGAATTCTTAAGAAATTAACATTCTTCAGAAAAGGAAAAACCTAATGCTGAAGTAATCATGTCGAAACCTAATTATTAGTTTTTCAATTTTTTGGAGTCGAGGATAATGTTGAAGTTCACCAGTTTGATGATTGTCGGGGCAGTATTGTCGATTAGTGCGCCGGCTCTAGCTGAAAGTCGTGCGGTTAATATCAGTATTGGCAGTATTGGTGGTTCCTTAGATAATGCTGCTTTGCGAACAGTTCGCCAGGTTATCGGGTTTGCAGTCGGCACTAGCACCGTTGATAAATTCATTGTATATAGTCCCAGTACCGGATCTATTCCCATTGAGGGAGGTTTATCTGCTTGTGCTGAAGCTGGCTTCGGCATAAGCAATACAACATTTAATGCTTTTATACAGCAGTTGCGTTCAATTAATCCCAAACCAGGGACTTTCTACAATGTAGAACTTACCACAAGCTGTAAACAGAAATAAGAATGTCGTTTGCCAAAACGCGCGGTAGGATGGGCTTCCTACCTCAGCCCATCCATCGAGTTACACGTAAGCTTGATAACACTTTCTTTGTCTCAACCCTATTTAATGGTTTTATTAATGAATTCACTCATCACATCCCGCAGCGAGTTGCCCATTTAATTGAGCGAGGTGAGAATGTTCGGTATAAAACAGGATCGTCTTTTTTGCTGCTTGCAAAACGCGATCGCGTAATTCTAATGGCTCAATTACCTCCATCTTTGCGCCAAATCCCAGCACATAAGCACAAGCCGCTTCCTCTATATCAAACCTCAGCCAGACGCGAGTCCAGCCATCGGCATCGGGCGAGTCAATCTGTTCTATTCGGGCAAAGTATCCGGCATAGCGTAACCGAGGCATACCCTCTGGAGCAACACGCACCGTCACGCCATAGTAAGGCAGATTGGCTTTGAACTCAACCATCGATTGTTGCCAATAGTCAGCTAAGTTGAATTCAACCGGACGAATACAGGGGTAATCCATAAGCATAGCATCTCGCACCCGTGAAATCCGGTAGGAGCGCACCTCTGACTCTACCGAGGCAACAAAATACCAGACACTACCTTTGGCGACCAATCCCAGTGGGTTGACTAATCGTTTGACCAGTTTGCCATTACCGCGCTCATAACTGAGGTTTACTTGCCGCTCTTGCCAAATCGCTGTTTGCAGAGTCGCAAACGCCGACATTTCCTCGTCCCACCGATGCCAGCCTGTTGGATCAACATGAATGCGCTGGCTAACCATTTCTGCTTGCTGACGATTTGCGGCAGGTATTGCTGCCAGAAGTTTGAGCAGAGCCGCTTCAAATGCTTGACTCCAGCCTAAATCAGCTAGCAAGTGTGCGGGCTTTGGCAAAAACAGCGCCTGAATCTCTGCCAAGTTAAGCCCTGTCAGCTTAGTTTGATAACTGTCGAGTAAACTCCAACCACCCCCTTTACCGCGTTCTGCCATCACCGGAACTCCGGCACTGCTGAGGGCATTCATGTCACGATGAATGGTGCGCTCAGATACCTCCAATCGTTCTGCTAAATCTCGCGCTGTTAGCTGACGATGAACCTGTAACAACATCAGGATCGAGAGGAGGCGATCGGCACGCATAACTATCCCAAGACCAATTGGAACTACTTTTTACTTTACTGCCTAAATATGACAAAGGATGTCATGAAGTTCAGCTTATCCTGCATAAAGATGGTTTGGAGTCATCGATTTCTTTAAACCACCTAGCAGGATTTAAGGAGGTCAATTATGCAGCTATTGAAGAATAAAATTGCGCTTGTAGTTGGGGCAACACGCGGTGCAGGTCGTGGCATTGCTGTGGAACTTGGTGCAGCAGGAGCAACCGTTTATGTTACGGGACGCACTACTCTTACTGTGCGATCGGAATACAACCGCCCTGAAACAATTCAAGAAACGGCGGAATTAGTAAACCAGGCTGGTGGGAAAGGAATCGCTGTTCTAGTCGATCATTTAGACCCAAAACAAGTACAGGCGCTTGTTGCTCGTATTGAGCAGGAACATGGCCGTCTGGATGTTCTGGTCAACGATATTGGTGCAGAATATTTGGTGGAGTTCAACAAGCCTGTGTGGGAGCTTTCTTTGGAGCGAGGATTACGGATGCTGAGACTGGCGATCGACACCCACCTGATCACCAGCCACTTTGCATTGCCGCTATTGATCCAAAAACCCGGTGGATTGGTGGTCGAAATTACCGATGGTACTGCCGAATATAACGATAAAAATTATCGGCTGTCGCTGTTCTATGACCTTGCTAAAACCTCGGTAATTCGTATGGCGTGGGGATTGGCGCAAGAACTTAAACCACATCAATGTACTGTCGTGGCGCTGACTCCGGGCTGGTTGCGCTCGGAACTCATGCTCGATCATTTTGGAGTGACTGAAGCCAACTGGCAGGACGCAACGGCAAAAGAACCGCACTTCATAATTTCTGAAACGCCCCATTATGTTGGGCGTGCAGTTGCTTATCTAGCTGGTGATCCACAAGTGATGCAATGGAATGGACAATCGTTTTCTAGTGGGCAATTAGCACAGGTTTATGGCTTTACAGATCTTGATAGCTCTCAACCCGATGCTTGGCGCTACATTCATGAAGTGCAGGAAGCGGGTAAACCTGCTGATGCGACCGGATATAGGTAATGTTCGAGTCACAACACTTCGTATTTTTTGGCAAGCTTCATATTGCAATTAATGTTTGTTCTAATTTCGCGCACTTATACCATTTCACGAAAAATCTGATACAGATGTAAACCTTGAAAGCATTGATGTATCTAATACCAATTTGAAAAAAGAATGCGACAAATAGACCATTTGTAGAGACGCAATTCATCGCGTTTTTACCCAAGGATGTGTTGCAATCATTAATTGAATTGGTATAAGTTTTTTAATTGCGAATTGCGAATTGTGAATTGTGAATTGGTATAACGCAAATTGCCTATACGTAAGTTCCATCTCACTTGGTTTAGTTTGCAGAACTCAAAGCGATGTCTGTCTTGAAAAGTTCAGAAGGGTGGCTGACGCCGCTCCGACTTTTTGAGTTTTTGAATACCACCGCCACCTCTTGATGCAGCATTTGCTGCATCAATATGCCTAGCCTCAACTGTTCCAGTATTACCTGCGTGTGCTAAGGAAACAGCAACGTTAATCACGCCAATATGCGAAAAAGCTTGAGGAAAGTTGCCAAGATGCGCTCCTGTCTCTAAATCAATTTCTTCTGCAAATAGTCCCAACGGACTACTTCGCGCCAGCATTTGCTCAAACCAAATACAAGCCTCTGTTGTCCTTTGAGCCAAAATGAGCGCGTTAATCAGCCAGAAGGTGCAAAGGACAAAGGATGCCTCCTTACCGCTAACACCTTCTGGCGCATCTCGGTAACGATAACACAGTCCATTCTCAACTAAATGTTCGATAGTCGCATTAATAGTTGACACCATACGCGGGTCAGTTCCATCAATGAAACCAACACTAGACATGAGCAAATTCGAGGCATCAAGAGTTTCGTCCTCGTAGGATTGCTTGAAGGCACCAAGTTTTTCGCTCCACCCTTTTTCAAACACTTCATTACGGATTAGTTGGCGCTCCTGTCGCCAACGGGTAGTATCACCAGTTAGCTCAAGCGCCTCAGCCATTTCGATACCACAGTCTAACGCCACCCATAGCATCACTTTACCGAAAACAAAATGTCGCAAACCCCCACGCACTTCCCAGATGCCGCTATCTGGTTCGTGCCAGTGAGTAGCAGCCCAATCTACCAATGGGCAAATGTGTTCCCAAATTACAGTTGGATCGTACTTTCCAGCCTTCCAGGCGAAATGTAAAGCACTAACTACCTCACCATAGACATCAGATTGAACTTGCCCAGCCGCACCATTGCCGATCCGAACTGGCTGCGAGTCTCGATATCCCCGCAAGTGATCTAAGGTTTGCTCAACAACCTGTCCACTTGATGTAATCGGATAAAGGATTTTGATTCCAGTTGCTTCCATCTTCACAGTCTGGGCGATCCAATTGAAGAATTGACACTCATCATCAAAATAACCTGCTAATAGCAATGCATAAAGAGTAAATGATGAGTCCCGAATCCAGGTGAAGCGATAATCCCAGTTTCTTTCCCCACCAATTTCTTCTGGCAACGAAGTTGTCGGTGCAGCTACAATTGCTCCTGAAGGGGCATAAGTCATCAACTGTAAGGTTAGCGCACTGCGAACAACCACGTCTCGGTATGCTCCTTGATAAGTACACTTATTTGCCCAACCCCGCCATTCGGCGCAAGTTGATGCCAGGGCATCCATTGGGTGTAGATTTGGCAATTGTGCGTCCTCCTGAGTCAAAAGCGTGAACACCGCTCTTTCTCCAGCATGGAGGATTATGTGACACATAAATGTATTGCCTGTTCTGTCCAGATGCCATTCAACAGGCCCAGTAATGGTGAATGAATCAAACCTGACTTCGTTGCCAGATTTGACTAACTTGGGAATTGTCCGCCCATAGTCGGGGCGAGGAGAGCAAGTACTCATAATTTCAACTGTTCCTTCACTAACCTCGACAATTCGGATTAGCCTACCAGGTGCTATTCGGCTTTGCTGCTCCTGGTTGCTAATATCCATAAAATCCAGCAGCGAAATTCGTCCTGACTCACACGTAAAAATAGTTTCTAGTACATTGGTTTCATTTAGATACTGATGACTACTTGACCAGGCAGTGGCTGGCTGAATACTCCAGCTTCCACCACGTTCTAGATCCAAAATCCGAGCAAACAAAGACGGTGAATCAAACCGAGGTAAGCAAAGCCAGTCAATCGAACCGCAACTACTGACAAGAGCTGCTGTATGGCAATTGCCAATCACCCCATAATCTTCTATCGGCGGAAAGGATCGGGTTGGAGGCGTTGGGTCATTATTGGGAGCAGATGTAATACTCATTACCGTCTTTAGCTGCTGATAATCTTTTACGAACATCTTATTTGGAATTGGTAATTTTTTATAGAAATTACCATTGGGTTAACGCTAAAACCATTTGTCACAGTTAATTTTTTGAACGTAGACGCTTCTGCGACTTAAGGCATGGTAGTGCAAAGAACGCAAAGGACATAAAAAGAAGAAAGAAATGCTTAATTAAACTGTATTAGCTCATAAAATAGGAAGCTGTTGTGGGAGCAACGATATCCCAATAGAAATCAGCAGTCGAGGTTGAGCATCAGAATTCTTAAACAACTTAAGTTTTTTAGTTAAAATTTTATTATTTCATGTAAGTTTGACAACGTTATGACAAATTTATGACGAAAGGTTGGCTATTTTAACACATCTGAAACTAGTGATGTGACACTGACTTCTTTATATGTCTGACGATAGAAGATTTGATAACAAGAGTCAAGTTACTTTATATATATAAAGCAGACAAATTAGGAAAATTAGCATCAAATGAATATCCAATCCCAAAATTTGTTAATTCCATTAATGGCAACATCTATTGATGATTCATTAATTGATTGGCAATCAGAAAATGTTTTAAAAGTATTAATTTTTTTGTTTATATTTTTGATTGCAATTGCGATAAATATTATTAGTAGTAAAGTGGAACACGCAGTTATATTCGCTTTGGTATGCACGCTCATTTCTGGAGCTTTTCTGATAATTAAATAACAACTATAAAACCAAAAAACCGAACATAGACTTTATTCCTGTGATCACCACACAAGTAATTGTAGAAGCTTTCTTGTCAAGGGATAGATTTATCCGCTTAAACTCGAAGCAATAGCGAGAGGGTTAAATACCATTTTGTATTCACTTTGTGGCAAAGGAATACTTAATGTTTGCAAGAATAAATTAGCCTAACGTTTTAAATATTTAAAACGAGTTAATCTTAGAATTAGTTGACAATAGGAAGTTTTGAAAGAGGTTGCCAGACGATAAGATTTGCGGATTATATCTAAGGTAGAGTATGGCACACGGAGTCAAAGTGGGCATAACACGGGGAGATATAACCAGTAATAAGCCTTCTTCAAGTCATTCCACTTTGAGCAGGCTTCAAGATGTAAAAAATCTGAGATGTCTACAACTAATCCTCTGCCTTGGTGCATCATAACATTACGTCCGTGGACATCATGAGGGTGGAGGGAGCAACGTCGAGCATAGTCAAGAGCTTCATCAATGTCTCTTATTACCTGCTTGGGAATCGGTAAACCTAAGTGCATACAATCGTACAGAGTTGTTCCATAAAGCCGTTTCAAAATTAGAAAGTTATCTTTGGCGTACAAACACTCAGAAAATGCCGGATGAGAACCTAAGCGACGGTAGACTTCTACTTCTTCTTCAAAGCCTGGTCGTCCTGGGGCATAAATTTTAACTACATACTCAGGGTAATCGGGATGATAAACTACTGCGGCATAATTTCCTTTGCCAAGCAGCCGCCAGGGTTGTGGAAGATAGTTGACATTAATGGGATTACGGGGATTGATACTTTCAATTTTTAATCTAGGTAGTAGTTGCTGATAAATGCTTTTGACTAACTGTTCTGGGAGCAATTTGTCCATACCAGATAAGTTCATAATAAGAATTTATCATTTTGCACAAATGGAGAAAGCAGGATTTAGAGAAAAGGCAAGCAGATGGTGAAACAAGTTCTACCTGGCTGCGACTCAAATGAGAGCGTACCGTGATGGCGATTTTCTACAATCCGGCGAACGGTTTCCAAACCGAGTCCTGAACCACGCCCCACTGATTTAGTGGTGAAGAAGGGTTCAAAAACACGGGTTTGAATTTCAGGTGGAATTCCACTACCAGAATCGATGATGTCAATGTGAGCATAGTGATCGCAATGGTGGGTTGTAATTTCTAGCAATCCCTTACCATCCATTGCATCAATGGCGTTATCAATTAAGTTCGTCCACACCTGATTGAGTTCGCTGCCATAGGCAAGGATTTTAGGAAGATGTTGATCGTAATTGCGTTGTACTTGGATGCCGCATTTGAGTTTATGAACAAACAATCGCAATGTATCTTCTAAACCTTGATGCACATTCACTTCTTGCTGAACGCCTTGATCGAGGTAAGAGTATGACTTCATCGCTTGCACAAGTTCAGAAATTCTCTCAGCTCCTCGCAAACCATGTTTAATCATTGATATGACTTCAAACGAGAGCGATAGCCAGTGCAATCCCATCTCTCGCAATTCAGTGTCGTCGTTGCGCCAACGTTCCATGAGATGATCTAAGGTTTCGACCTCAATCCCACCTTCTGCTAAAGGTTCTGCTAATTTCCATGCCTGGTTCACGCCATAATCTTCTAACCATTCCAGTAAGACGTTTTCGCGATCGCTTAATGTTACCGGATCTAGACGATTATTTAAAATCGCATCATAACCCTGATCCCGGACTTTCAACCAGTTTTGAGTATGTGCTTCTTCAACATTACGTTGCCCATAAACTAAATTCATTCGTTGTAGCTCTAGGATAGCGGCTGGCATTTCCCCTAAAGTCCGAACCAGTGCTGAAGCTGGGTTGTTAAGTTCATGAGCTAGACCAGCGGCAAGTGTCCCTAAAGCTGCCATCTTTTCGCGCCCACGGATAAAAGACTCTAGCCCCCGCATACGACGTTGCATAATGCGAAATACCATCCGCTCAAAATCACGACATTCATGCAGCAGTTTACGGAAATCTCCTCCCTTCATTTCATAGAGGTGGCAATTTGTGAATGCCCGCATTGTCACAGGTGCAGGTTCATCTGTAAGGACTGGAATTTCACCAAAAAAGGATGGAGCTTCGTGTTGCCCGATGGGAATTTCAATTCCTTCACTGCGGCGGGTCATGTTGATTTTACCTTTGACTAAGATAAATAAGCGACATACAGGATCTCCCTCATGGGACAACACTTCTCCGGCGGAAAGTTCAACTGTTTGAGCGCGATCGCAAACCCACTCCAATTGTTCTTTAGGAAGCTGTTGAAACGGGTCTAAGTTGATTAATTCCTCAACACACAACATCAATTAGCCTCCTTTTAGTTAAACATTACTCAGGTAGCGGTGAACGAATTGAATAGCAATCGAACCTTCTCCCACACCGGATGCCACCCGCTTAATTGAGCCAAAGCGTACATCTCCGGCTGCAAATATGCCAGGAACATTGGATTCTAGTAAGAAAGGAGAGCGTTCTAAAGGCCAACCAGGAGGAGATTTGCCATTATGCATCAAGTCGGGGCCTGTGATGATAAACCCCTGAGTATCGCGCCGAATAACGCCATCGAGCCAATCAGTTTTAGGGCTAGCACCGATGAAGATAAAAAGCGATCGCGCTGACACCGTTTCAGTATGTCCAGTCTTGGCATGGGCAATTACAATTTCTTCTAAATGTTCATCTCCCTTCACTTCCACGACGCTGCAATTTGTGCAAACTTTGATATTTGCAGTAGCTGCAATTTGGTCAATCAAGTATTGCGACATACTTGATGAGAGTGATTCACCCCGTACTAACATGATCACTTTGCTGGCATACTTAGAAAAGTGCATTGCTGCCTGTCCGGCAGAATTGGCCCCACCTACCAAGTAAACCTCTTCATTGGTACAGGCGATCGCTTCAGTCATGGCAGCACCGTAATAAATTCCTGCCCCTGTAAGCTTTTCGGCTCCTGGGACATTTAGCCAACGGTAGGAAACACCCGTTGCAACTAAAAGTGCATGGCAACTAATCTCGCTACCGTCCGCTAATTGCAGAACCCGGTAAGGATCTTGCAGCTTAACTCCGGTTACTATTTGAGGAGTGAGAATTTCTACCCCAAATCGCCGCGCCTGGGTGACTCCCCGCCTGGCCAAATCGCTGCCGCTCAAGCCAACAGGAAACCCTAAATAATTCTCAATGCGTGAACTAGTGCCTGCTTGTCCACCTGGAGCCTCACGCTCAATTAAGACTGTACTCAATCCCTCGGAAGCGCCATAGACGGCGGCGGCTAGTCCGGCAGGCCCACCACCCACGATCGCTAAATCATAGAAAGGTCGCTCTGCCTGGGTTTGCAATCCAATTTTGGCAGCAATCTCTAAATTAGATGGTTGGATTAATCGAGAACCATCGGGAAACAGTACCAGGGGCAATTGCTGTCTGCCATCAGCTTGTGCGTATTCTACTAATTTTGCTGCTTCTGGCTCCAATTCAATATCTAACCAGTTATATGGAATCTGGTTACGCGCTAGGAAGTCTTTCACTTGATGAGAAAAAGGCGACCAGCGATTACCAATGACTCGAATACCTTCAAAAGGTGGGCGAAATCCAGCTAGCCAGTCATCTAATAAATCATCCAAAACCGGATATAGTCGCTCTTCTGGCGGGTTCCAGGGCTTAAGTAAGTAGTAATCAAGTTTGGCACTATTAATTGACTTAATCGCTGCATCGGTATCTGCATAAGCTGTTAGCAAAGCACGTTTTGCATCAGGAAAGACACCTTTGGCCTGTTCAAGGAACTCCACACCTCCCATTTGGGGCATTCTTTGATCGACCAAAAATAGAGCAACTGCTTCATTCCGCAATTTTAGTTGCTGCACCAAGTCCAGAGCAGCAATACCGGAATCTGCCCGGACAATGCGGAAGCGATCGCCATACTGATGCCGTAAGTCTCTTGACACCGCTTGTAACACTTCTGGATCATCATCGACGGTTAAAATTGCAGGTTTCGCCATAACTATTGTTACTTGATAATTGCAGTGTCTAGTCTGATGTTCAAAAACTTGTCGTCAAAATATCTACTGTTCAACTAGTTGTTTTAAACGAAAGTATGCTTCTTCTGGTGTCAGCGCTTCTGATTGACTTTCATTAGGTATATAAAATATCCAGGTATCGGGAAAGTAATGCACTACAAAGCTGGGAATCAAACCTAAGCTTAGTGCTTGCTTTCCGAGTTTTTCTGTTTGTTCCTCTAAACTTAGTTGGTCATGAAATAGATGTTCAGCCATATTTTTTATCTCTCTGTACTTTTTTTGACTCTGAAAGAACCTTCAATACCAGCATTACACGAATCACCTAAAGGTGATTTACCATTTACTATGTTCCAGAATAAACTTGAGAATCTTTTGGTAGTAGACCTAAATAACTTCAAATATGCGTCTCATAAAAATCATAAAGCTATTTTGGATTTTAACGCTGAATTTGATAGTCGCAGGAGACAAGGAACAGGGTGCAACGTCACTTTCGCTACAGTTTACTAGTCAAAACCTTAATTGATAATTGAGAACCTCTGTCTTCTTGTAGTAGCTTTCCCTCTTTAGTGAGCTTTAATTGCTGCCCCCGCCACTCTATAGTGTTCCCAATAAAGCCAAAACACCAAATAATAAAGCTTAACAAGTCGTACCCAGGAATGAGCCAGAGAAACTTTTTGACAATTGGATCTTTCAGACTAATAGTACCAACGACCCAAGCCATTACCAATCTTGTTATCCAACAGATACATAGTCCTACCCATCCTAGTATTGAACCATCTGTAGCAATCAGCAGCAGCAAACTAGTAACGACACCGTAGGTAAAAATTAGTCCTAGATAACCCCAAGGACGAGAAACTCGTTTACCACGCGCCCAACGGATTTGACGCTTGATAGCATCAACTAAGTTGTTGCTTGTCTGTACATGTTCAACTACATAGTCAGAAAGTACAACCTTGTAACCTGCTTGAGCAGGTAGATAGCCAAGTTGGAAATCATCTGCTAGATAATCGGCAATTCCTTCAAATCCACCGATGGCTTCTAGTACTTTTTTAGAGATGGCAATGGTGGAACCAAAGGCGTATTTTATACCATTTTCCTGGATATTGCTGACTAAAACTCCCGCATGAAACTCAGTAGTAGTACCAATAGCCTCCAATGTTGATACCCATCCTTGAGCTAAGGATCGATACATACAGGTAACGACACCGACGCTTTTATCTTGCAACGGCTGGATAACTCTTTGCAAATAGTCTGTTCCAACTCGGATGTCACTATCAGCAAGGACTAAAATTTCGTATTTAGCTTTGGCTGAGGCATTTGCCAAGTTGCTAACTTTGAGGTTTGTACCGATGACGCGATCGCTTACTATTAGGAGAATATCCAAATCTGAATAATTATGGATGATTTTCTCTACAACCTCTATGCAAGGGTCTTGAGAATTTCGCACAGCAAAGATGATTTGATACTTTGGATAGTCCTGCTGACAAAATGAAGCTAGGTTTTCATAAGCATCGCTATCAACTCCGCAAAGAGGTTTGAGGATACTAACAGGTGGATGAAACTCTGAATCTGTTGGCTGGGAATGATTAAAAAAGGTTATTGCTGCATAAATTGCATAGCAATAAAAGCAAACAGAGAATATGCACAAAATTATGAGAGAGTCAATGGTAATCAAATGAAGAATTCTTAAAAAGTTAGATACAAACATGGTTATTAGACCTATCTTTTAAATAAGTTTTGTGGGAATATAAATAAATTCAGTGCTAGTATATTAAGTTTTGTCGTATTCTATTTTTCCATAGTCAAGTTTGATAATTCGATCTGCTAAATGAAAATAGCGATCATCGTGGCTAATTACCAGTACTGTTTTCCCCCGCGATCGCAGTTCTGGTAGAAGTTGAGTATAGAATATTTCTTTGAATACTGGATCTTGATCAGCAGCCCATTCATCAAATAGATAAATTGGTCGATCTTCCAAGTATGCTGTGAGTAAAGCTAGTCGTTTCCGTTGTCCTTGAGAAAGAGCAGTGGTAGAAAGTTGACCATTTTCAACTTTTACCTTATGGTCTAGTTGCAATTTTTGTAAATATTTTTTAGCTTGAGCATCCAAGTAAGAATTTTGTAATCCGAGAAGTTCTTCAAATAAATAAAAGTCGGAAAATACAACGGAAAAATGCTGACGATACCATTCTCGATTCGTTTCGTTAATTAAGTTGTCATCAAACCAAATCTCGCCGTTGTTAGGGATATAAAGTCCGGTAATTAGTTTGACTAATGTAGATTTACCGCTACCATTACCGCCGATAATAAAAACTAATTCTTGAGGATATAGTGTCAGGTCGATGGGGCCAAAAATAAAGCTATTGTCTTCTTCAACTGTATAGTAGCTGTGAGTAACATTTTTAAATGTTAAGCTATGCCAATTAGATTTAATTGCAAGTGAAACAGTGGATATTTCAGTTCGGCTAGCTAGAGATAAACCCAATGACTCAATTTTTTTCCAGGCAATACTGGCTTGACTCAATAGGGGAAGTTTGCTGATGATGTTATCCATTGGTAACACCAAGTAAGTAAAGGTCAAAATGTAGCCAGAGAGGGTTTCGGCATTGATAGTGAGCAGATTAGGCAACACGAACATCACAAAACCGAGGGCAAAAAAGAATACGAGTTGTCCCCAACTAGAAGTTGTGGCAAATAGGGTTAGACCTTTAACATTGTGATGGCGGAACTTGTTAGCAGTTGGGTGAAGTTTTCCTTCTAAAAAATCTTCACGCCGCCTGTGGTTTAGTTTGAGTTCTTTAACTCCTTCGGTAATAGTGCGAAAATGTTTAAACAGTTGATCTTCATCTTCACGAGCTAAAGCCAGCAATTTCTCTCCTCTGTTGAGTAGCCATTGACAACTAGCGATCGCTACTATTGAAATACCACAAACTAGCACCAATACTAACCAAGAAAGCCAGGTTATATATGCTATGCACCCCAGAACGATAGCTAAATTAATAAAGATAAAAGGCATCTGATAAACAGCATTAGCAACCGCCTGAATATCTTCTGTGAGAGTTGCCAATAATCGAGGATTCCCTAACCCTTCTAGATGAGTCAACTCAGAAGTGAGAATTTGCCGACTCAAACGCATCCGTAATTGCAAAACTGCATTTTGGGAAAGGTGAATCAGCATCACTTGAGAAATAATACTAGTAATTAATACAACTATCGCCAGCCCCGCAAAACCCCAAATGATGGATGTGAGACGAGAACCACCACTGCTACTTGCAGCATGGCTAATTAAGGCAATCAAGCCAGCACTACTACCGCCACTCAAAAATCCAGTAGCGATCGCGATCGCTACCATCCCCCAAGAAGAACGCAAAAGAAAGTAAATCAAATTCATGATAGATGCCTATGCCCCATGCCCCATTTTCAAGATAGTTATTGCAAATCAATTTAGGTTGCGCTTCTAGGGTGAATTTTCCATCCTCACAGTTCAAAACTTCTGAAAGATCACGGTAAGCTAATTACAATTACACTGATAACGGATTCGCCCAGCGTCTCGTACACTGTGCGTAGAATTATATATTGAGGAAATATACTTGTGAAAAAAACTTTATTTCTCAGTCCTCCTTCCTTCGATGGATTTGATGGGGGAGCCGGTTCACGATACCAAGCCAAGCGCGAAATTACTTCCTTCTGGTATCCGACATGGCTGGCGCAACCAGCAGCACTTGTGCCTGGTAGCAAGCTAATAGATGCACCACCACACGATCAAACAGTAGAAGATGTAATCGAAATTGCTCAAGATTACGAGCTAATTATCATGCACACTAGCACGCCTTCGCTACCTAATGATGTGAAGTGCGCCGAGACAATCAAAGCTCAAAACCCTAATATCAAGATTGGCTTCATTGGAGCGCACGTAGCAGTGTTACCAGAGCAGACGCTGGCTGAAAACCCAATCATTGACTTTGTGTGTCGTCATGAATTCGACTATACCTGCAAAGAACTAGCAGAAGGGAAGTCTTGGCAAGAAATTACAGGTCTAAGTTACCGCGATCGCCAGGGTAATATACATCATAATGAAGACCGCCCCTTAATTCACGATTGGGATTCTCTGCCCAGTGTATTGCCGATTTATCATCGTGATTTGGATATTACCAAATACTTTATTGGCTACTTACTGCATCCATACATTTCCTTTTACACTGGGAGGGGCTGTCCGGCAAAATGTACCTTCTGCCTTTGGCCACAAACAATTGGTGGACACCTATACCGCACTAAAAGCCCGGAAGCCGTCGGGCGCGAAATGGAAGAAGCTAAGGCGCTCTTTGGCGACAAGGTGCGAGAATATATGTTTGATGACGACACCTTTACCATTGACAAACATCGAGCGATCGCAATTAGCGAACACATGCGCCGACTCAAACTGACTTGGAGTTGCAACGCCCGTGCCAATCTCGACTATGACACCCTGAAAAAACTACGCGATAATGGCTTACGTCTACTTTTAGTCGGATTTGAATCTGGCAATCAGCAAATTTTGGATGGAATTAAGAAAGGAATCAAACTGGAAGTAGCGCGGAAGTTTATGGAAAATTGTCATAAACTCGGCATTACCGTACACGGTACATTTATCATTGGTTTACCCGATGAAACTCAACAAACAATCGAAGAAACAGTCCGCTTTGCTTGCGATATTAGTCCTCATACAATTCAAGTTTCCATCGCCGCCCCTTATCCCGGAACAGAACTTTATCGTCAAGCACAAGAAAATAATTGGTTTAGTAACAATTCCTTAGTTGCTAGTTCTGGAATTCAAATGTCTACACTGCAATATCCAAATCTTTCTAGTGCTGAGATTGAAGACGCTGTTGAGAAGATGTATCGGAAGTTCTACTTCCGTCCCAGAGCGATTATCCCAATTGTCACTGAAATGCTCACTGATCCCCAAATGTTAGTTCGTCGCCTACGTGAAGGGCGGGAATTTTTCTCTTACTTGAAAGATCGTCGCACCCAAGCAACTGCAAAAGCAGCATCAGTCGTTGTTAGTTAATGATTGTAAATTCAAGGCTTTTAAAGCATAAGCATTACATATAGCATCAGTTACCAATTTTGAATCTTGAATTGTTAATGGTTATTTTTGTGGAGGAATTGACGACAACCCAGCCAAATAAGTAAATGAACATAAATATTTACAGTAATTGCGATCGCAATTACATCATGTAATTAATTCTGTCCGAATACTTATCAAAAAAGCCATGAAAATAGGAAGCAAAGAACACAAAGAACTTTTTTGCCGTAGCTTTATTGAAAGTCACTTAGAGTACGAGCCAGCACACCTCCCTTGGCCGACTCTAGACAGTGTAACTCTCGAAAGCTTGCGTAATATTCCTTTTTGGAGAGAAGCACTCAATACAGAACAAGAAGCAGGAGTGATGGTGAACGCTTTCGCAGCTACAATTAGCGACCCTTTATTAAAAGATGCGATCGCTCTACAAGGTATGGAAGAAGTTCGTCATGGGAGACTCATGAAATTTCTGATTGATCGGTACGATATTCAAATTTCTCCACCTCCTGCACCTGTACTTCCTAGTAATATCAAAACAGCCTTCCTTGACTTTGGTTTTGGTGAATGTCTTGACTCTTTTTTAGCCTTTGGCCTGTTTGGACTCGCTCGCCGTCATGTCAACTACATCCCAGAAGCATTATTTGATATCTTCGACAAGGTTCTAGATGAAGAAGCCCGTCATATCATGTTCTTCATTAATTGGGTTACTTACTTGCAAATTCAGGAGGGCAAAAGTAATTGGTTACGGGGAATTAATGCTCTTATCCATTACAGCAGAGCCTTAAAAGATAAGATTACAGCCTTTAGTGGTTCTAACGAGGAACAACAAGAGGGTTTTACAGCTACCGGCGCTAGCAACTTTATAGATAATTTAACCCCAGAGTTATTGTTATCTACTTGCTTGAAAGAAAACAGCCGACGACTTGGGGTATTTGACAAAGAATTACTCCAACCGCAGCTTGTACCAAACCTGGCCAAAATGGCCTTAGCTACTCTCAGACTCTTACCTCGGCGTCAATCTCGCTCATTAGCTCAATTATCAGAACCTTAAAAATAGAAACTTATGCCAGCACAGCGATTCGCCATCATTAATGGTGATGACTTTGGTTTTTCTCAAGGAGTTAATCAAGCAATTATTAAAGCACACAAACAAGGAGTGCTAACTAGCACCAGCCTGATGGTGAGCGCTGATGCTGCAAAAGAGGCTGTCGCCTTGGCAAATTCCCACCCAAACCTGGCTGTTGGGTTACATCTCGTCTTAATATGTGGACGTTCTGTGCTACCGCCAGAGCAAATTCCTCATTTAGTTGACAAAGAAGGTAACTTTTCTAACAGTCCGTTCCTGGCTGGGTTGCGGTATCAATTTATCAAGGAAACCCATCAAGAACTGCGACAAGAAATTCGCGCCCAGTTAGAAAAATTCCGTTCTACTGGTTTGCCTCTTTCTCATGTAGATGGACATTTGCATTTGCATATCCATCCAATAGTTTTGCGTATTTTAGTTGAGCTAGCACCAGAATTTGATATTAAAGTAATTCGGCTGCCAAGTGAAGAATTGGGGTTGACCCTTAGAGTTAATCGCAGTAATTTACTCACAAAGCTAGTTTGGTCAGGAGTATTTGGCAGACTACGCCGCTATGGCGAAAGAATACTAGAGTCCAAAGGGATTAAATTTACCCAAAGAGTTTACGGTTTATTGCAAACTGGTGGTATTACAGAGGAATACTTACTTGGGTTGATACCCCAAATCCAGGCAGACTTAGTAGAGATTTACTCTCATCCAGCGATGCCTACGGCGGGCTACGCTAACGCTATTCATAGCGATCCTTCAAATGAAACACTAGGAGCAGGTGAAGCAGAACTTGCTGCCTTGTTAAGCGATCGCGTACGCGAGGCACTCCTTAGTAACGGCTTTGAAATTACCAACCACCATTTCCTATCCCAGCGTAGCATCTAAATGGATTTATCCCCCGCTAAGACAACCGCTAGAATCGCCGTCAATTCAGCTTTCGAGGAACAGGGCCACGAGTGGTATCCAATCCCGACACACGAGGTAGAGCGATCGTTTTGCCTGTTTGTGCAGCTTCGTAAATCAACGCGATCAGTTTTTGGTCTTGCAAACCTTCTTCACCAGGCGTATGGGGTTGTTTATTCTGAATCACACAATCTGCCATGTGATCGATTTCTAAAGCGAACTGGTTCTTCTCACCTATCCGCACTTCGCTAATGTTTTCTGCCATGCTGTTTGTTGGTAATTTGCGTGAAACCATCATCCGCAAACCGTTGTAGGAGAACGCCGGATCGAGTTGTCCCCAAGCATCAGAGCCGAAGACGCGAAACCGACGCCCTTCGTGAAAACCGTAGCTAGTGGAGCAAATCCCTAGTATCCCACTGGGAAACCGCAGCTGGAAGGTGACACTTTCTTCTACTTCTTTGAAACGCGGATCGCCAGGAGTACTGAAGATTTGGGCGCTAATTGCGATCGGTTCCTCTCCTGTCAAATAGCGAGTTGCATTCAAGCAATAAATTCCGACATCTGGTAAAGATCCGCCTCCAGCTAAGGCGCGTTTCAATCGCCACTGGTTTAAGTCACCTCCCTGGTTTTGTCCGTTATCTGCCTGAATCACCTTCACAGTTCCTAATTCTTTACTGCGGATCATCCCAATCATGGCGCGATGGTGCGGCTCATATTGGCAACGATAAGCAATCATCAGCTTGCGGTTCGCTTGTTTGCAGGCATCAATCATCTGCTGACAATCTTCTACTGTGGTTGCCATTGGTTTTTCACACAGAATATGCTTTCCAGCTTTTGCACCACGTACTGTATATTCCCGATGCATACTGTTGGGCAGTACAATATAAATCACATCAACGTCAGGATTATTGCGAAGATTATCGTAATTCTGATAGTTGTAAACGTTCTGCGGTTTGATGCCGTACTGCTGTGCAACTTGATTGGCTTTGGCAGCATCACTACTAACTAATGCAGTTGGCTTTGCTAGTTTACATTCTGCAAACGCAGGCATAATTTCTTCCAATGCCAGTCTACCCAGTCCAACGATCGCAAATCCCAAGCGTCGCTCTGGTGGCAGTGCAGTCGGAGGCCCACCTGTATCGACCTCAGTCTTTTCTGAGATAGGCGGAAACTGAATCTGAGGCGGTAACTCACCTCCGCGTGGAGTGGCTTGCACAGTTGGCTCTTGAGCAGCAACTTCTTCGTCCATACTACCAAGTGCGGCGGCTGAAATAGCTCCTAACCCAGCAGTAGTCAGTATTTGACGACGAAAAAATTTTCCTTTAAAGAATTCAGGCATTGTGGTTTATTAATAATGAAATGATCAAATTTCGGACTTAGTACAGCAATTTTTAGCAAATTAAATTTGGTAATACCCTGCAATGCCAATGCATTGGCTGACAATGCCAATGCATCAGCTAACAAAGACGTAAAAGGACTTGCCGTAGGCTACCGCCAACTCTTAGAAATGCTACGCGTAGCTTGCTTTTTTGTAACAGTACGCGCCGTGGACGCAAAAGAAAAGAAGAAATGTTTAACTGAACTGTATTACCTACGGAGTACTAGTTGAAGTTGGAGTGCTGGTTGGAGTTGGGGTGCTAGTTGAACTTCCAGGATTAGCAATGGCACGAACCTGTTGCAGATGTTCTTGGAGGGTTGGTAGCGCTTGAGCCGCAAATGCTTTCACATCTGGATCTTGTCCTTTTTGAGCTTCATTCTGAAATGCGGAGACATCTTTTTCATGACCTTGAAGCATCTGTTTTATATATTCGCGATTAAATTTAGCACCAGAAAGTGCAAATAAGCGTCGCAGGGCTTTCTGATTTGTGCTACCGATAGTAGTTGGTAACGTGACATTTTTTTGAGCCGCTAACTGTTTGAGTTGATTATTTACCTGGGTATGATCTTGAACCATACGCTGTCCAAACTGTTTTACGGCATCAGTGGTTCCACGCTGTGATGCTAGTTGTCCTAGTTGGACTTCTGCTAAACCATCTTGAGCGGCTTCAGTCATGAACTTTCTGTCTAAAGAACTGAGGTTATTTTGCCCTGATGGAGTTGGTGATGTAGTTGGTGATGCAGTCGGGGATGTAGTCGGGGATGCAGTCTCAGTCCCTTGTACAGGCACAGCAGATGGAGCTTGCGATGTAGTTTGATCATGGGGAGTAGTTGGTGTGCAACCAGTCGCCAGAGATAAGGCGATCGCAACTAAACCACTAGAGAGGATTTTGAAGTTGGACATAATTAATTTTTTCCTTAGATCAAGCTGTATATTAGAATGCAGAAGCCTAGCGATCGATAATGCTGATGACGAGTTGAAATCACAAATTACAAACAAAGCTAAGTTAATGTGATCTAAATTCCGTCGGGATGAATTGTACAAACAGATTCAACATTTCCCGATTAAATGCAGAGATATCATCTGGTTGAAGCCTGTTAATACCTCTCTAAAACATTAAGGTTTTGAGGATAAATACATCTTCCAATCGATAGACTTAGCAGTAATCAACAATTAGATTTTTCATAATTGTCTCCTACAAGCAACAACAGGAATAAGCCGTATATTATCACGGCAATCTGACACAGAGACTCTAACTAAGGTGTGTTTTGAAACCTACTCCGCAAGATGCATTCATAATGCAAGCTCAAGCGGTAAGAAGCATAATTTGTTCACCACGCTAACACTCTTAGAAAAGATAGATTGAAACTATTGCTGCATAAGCTTTTTAGCTATTATTTTTTGATAACTTCTCAAACAAACAGTGGTGGCTTTCAGACAGTACTACTGTCTAAGGGTAGAAAGGATTGCTCCCAAATAAAACTGAAAATGCCATCAGAAGAATAAATTGCAAAGTATCAATGCATTTCCGGAAAAGAAATTGTGGCATGTGTAGTCAGAGAACAAATATAACTTGATGCAAAACTATAACTCAAGAGGGACTAATGATTGATCGCTTTGTGAACTTTATTTTTATCGATTCCTTTGCTCTAGCAATTAACCTGATGTTTGGTACATTGCTTCGCACTAAAATCTGTAACTATTCATGGGAGGGAATTGTAGATAGTGAGCTTTCAACACCAGAAAGTAGCGCTAGTTCTTTGGAATCGCCACCATCCTTAGATGAGGTAGATATAACGACTCGTATTTCATAAAGTTTACCTGTCCCAATTGTCGAGAGCGATCGCAAGCGGGGGAGTGTCGTTATGCAAACTTAAACTGATAACTGTAAAAGTTTTAGGGTGTGAAGGAAGTAGCAAAAGTGGCTGGATTGAAGAGGGTTTTAGCCTCGTTCATTTTTGTTAACAAAGATGAACGAGGTTTGGTTTTATTATTTTTTGGCATGAACATAGTCTACAAAGTAAAATTTAGGGACAAGCCAAAATTTGAGCCAAGTGTAAGCTGCCAAACTTAATAGTGCCGTAATAATTAGTGTTAAACCAAGCTTGACTCGAAGCGTATCTGGAAGGATAGCAACTCCTGAAATAGTAATAGCAGAGTATGCCAACAGCACTACTTGCAAACGCTGGATCGCTCTCAGCGCTCCTCGGCAGCTACTACAGTGCTGAGTATGTTGTTTATAGCGATCGAGTATCACAGAGCGATCGTCATTAATTTTTGAGTTTTCTAAAGTACTAATTCCGACTTCACTCCACGGTAAATGCCCGTGACAATATTTATCAAACCAATTTCTAAACTCAATTACTAAACGATCTGCACTTGCAGGTAGCTTGTAAGCAGTTTTCCAAGTTTCAACATATTGTCTCTGTTGAAGGAAATGCTCTTGCTGATGTAAAAGAATCATATCTCCATCAAGAACCGGATTACGCATCATGATGTGAACCCACCAACGAGGTATCAGATGATGAAATGTTTTAACAAAATTAATCGGAAACTGAGCTACAATTCTTGACTTACCTGGAGATACTGGAATACAGTAAGTAACAAGTCCTAACTGCTTTCCAGAGCTGCCAAAGCTAATTGCATACTCTAAGCGGCAAGGGGGTTGAAAAGTGATTATTGTTCTTCCCAAGTCTCTTTCAAGAAGTACTTCAATCATATCTATTGTTGATTTCTCAATAGTCATTGGAATGGGTACTGCTTGTTCTCGATTCCCCTGCAACCCATGATGAGCAAAAGGAACATGAGCAGGATCTGTCACGTTTTCAACAAGGGTTTGCCAATCATATTCTAAATCGCGCACAAAAGAATCCCAAACGAAACCTTTGTTAGCATCTATTTGGGGTGACAGAGGTAAAGGTGTAACAGATGCTAGTTCTGCTGACTTGGCATCAGGCCAAACCCAAAGTAAATCATTTTCCTGACGAACTGGAAATGTAACTGCACACAGATTTTTTTCATTCTTGGTAACAATTTCAGAATTCTCTATTTGAGGAATATGAGTACAGATTCCTTGAGGATCAAACTGCCAGCCATGATAACTACACATTAAATTATCTGTCTGCGTATCAACACGCCCTTCACTCAAAGGAGCAAGACGGTGTGGACATTGATCTAGAAATACTTGGTAAGTTGTAGATGACTTAGGCTTCCAGATAACTAAGCGCAGTCCTAGAATAGTTACTGAGGTGGGCTGCTTTGGATCAATATCTTGAACGGGAGAAAGAGGATACCAATGTTGAAAAAAGTTGAACTTAGATTGTATTTCTGTATTCATTTAAACAAAAAGTAATTCTACGTTTAGTTTCCTGTTGGTAAGAATGAAGAACTCGCCAAATATTCTGGACAGTGTTTTTTTAACTTTTTAGTATAATTTCTAACTTATAAAAGTAAAATTATTTTAACGTCTCACCGATGGTTTTTACGTAGGTTTCCGAAAGTTTACAATTTATTGAAATTTCCCCTCCAACTTACTTAATTATCATTGCACAGTTCGATAGCAGAGGGCGATAGTGAATGATGCCGCAGCCGCAAGCGCCGTCCCTGTCCGAATATGATTCCATATTGTCCAGTTGGTAAGGTAGCTAGACCATAAAGAGAGTTCGATAGCGCTACCCGACTCGACTTTGGCCAGCGCATCGTTGAGTGGCACATTGAAAACAATAGTCACGCCTAAAGTGCCAACGAGATAAAGCAGGCTACCGACGAGCAAATAGACAGCACCAGGTTGATGCCACCTTAACAGTGAGAAGATAAATAGAAAAACGCAAGCCGCACCCGTTCCGAATAGCGCCGTCATAAACAACGGATTGATCGCCGCGATATTGATGGATTGCATGGCAATAATGCCCTGTGTTGGCGGTATTCGGGCAAGAGCGTTCATTACAAAGGTCGAAAAAGCGAAGAAGACTCCAGCAATCAACCCACAGCCGAGTGCGGCCAAAAGTTTCAATCCGAAAAGCGAGTAGTCAAATGTCAACAAATTTCTTTGGGAGTAAAGGTCTTGAATGAAAAGGTAAGACGAAAGGGGTCATTTCCCTCTCTCTCTTCGTTGAAGGTTTTGGAAAATTAGGGCAATATCCTTTTAGTGGAGCATTCAGTGTTGAGTTGGTGTACAACAATAATTGGCTTGGTAGGAGTGATTGTCAATCCCAACAGTCAAATCTGCTAGACTGGCTGTGGAAAACTAGTTTGGATTGAATACTTAATCCAATATTAAAAAATTTTCACTTTTGACAGGCTAACTCAAAAATCTCTCCTTTGCTAGATCCCAATTAACTACTTAATTAATAAAGTAAATTATATTATATAATAGATAATAAGTAATAAATGAAAGTTGGCATCCAAAATACAATAGAAATCCTGGATAAAGTTCACCAATTAGAGTCTACACAAGGTCTTAAAAATGAAGCCTGTCGTTCAAAATTTTTAATTCATCCTTTCTTAACGCCAAAAGTTTTTTTGTTTTTGCATGGTTTTACAGCAGGCCCTTACCAGTTCGAGCCACTGGGTAAAGCTTTCTTTAACAAAGGATATAACGTTCTGATTCCTTTACAGCCTGGTCATGGACGCTCAGGCAACTGGAATCGTAAAAATCCTCCACCACTACCAACAGATATTCAGATATATCAACAATTTCTGCTCAAATGGTTGGAGATTGCAAAAACACTAGGACAACAAGTTGTAATTGGTGGATTGTCAACAGGTGGAACTTTAGCTGCTTGGTTAGCTTTAGAGCATCCTCAAGAGATTGACCGCACTTTATTGTTTACGCCTTATTTAGCTAGCCGTTACTCACTATTAGATCAACTTATCAAAATCCTGCCAATTTACTTTGAGTGGTTCAACAAAGATGCATCTGGAAATTTTGGTTATAAAGGTTTTTGTCTCAAGGCATTACGGATATTTCTTCAATTGGCAGAGGAGGTTTTAGAAAAGGCTCAAGACTGTGTTTCTGCTCCTATTTTAATGGTATGTAGTGAAGGAGATCATGCTGTTAACCGCTCCAAGCAAAAGGATTTTTTCCGAAGGGTAGTTAATCAGCAACCAAAATCCTGGTATTACTGTTTCGATGATTCGCTTCACATTGAACACCGGATGATGACAAAACTGGAAGACAATGATTATGAGGAACTAGTAATCACCCTTGCTAAGGCTTTTATTGAGAGTCATTTGACTTGGGTAGAGTTTGAGCAAATGGCAAAGCTGATAGCGCAGGGACAAGCTTATGACCAAATCATGCTCAAATTCAACCTCGATGGTCAATCTCAAGAGCTATCTGCAATGATGACTCAAGCTTTTGGCTGTGAGCATCTCAAGTGCATCAATCCATACGAATAATACATAATGTTTGATTACTAAGTACAAGATGCCCTGTCTCCTTTCCAATGTCTAAAATCTGATGAAGAGAACTACTGGAAATAGAATTATCAACCAGTGGGGGAAAATCGGTAATTCAATCTAGAGCGATCGCACTCAGATTTTTTGTCCACAGTTACACGCTATTTAAAGGTGTTAGGGCTAAAGTTTTCGTCAAATCACTAAGGAGAAAACGATCGCAGAGGTTAAACATTTCTACTTCGGTAGAAGTCTGTCGCATCAGTCGCAGAAAATCACCTTCAGTGTCAACACTTAGGGCAACGTAGTTAAGAAACATTTTAAGGTAGCCTATGCGCGATCGCTCTGGCATAGTTGTTGCTGTGGGGGTTTGCCATAAACGATCAATATAGTTGCGTACTTCTACTAAAGGAACGGGCGCGATCTTCTCAAAGCGCAAAGCCTGCCGAATTTGATTAAAAAGCCAAGGATTGCCGATCGCCCAGCGTCCCACCATCACACCCGCCGCGCCCGTTTGAGAAAGCACTTTAAGGGCAGTTGCCGCAGAGTGGATATTGCCATTGGCAAGCACTGGACAATCAACCCGTTTCACCGCTTCAGCGATCAAATCATATTTCACTGCTCCGTGGTACATATCTTTTACTGTGCGGCCATGCAAACTCAGCAAATCAATGCTGTGGCGATTGATCATATCTAGAATTTCGTAAAAGTTATCTGTATTTTCAAAGCCTAAGCGCATCTTGACTGTTAAAGGTCGATCGTTCACAGCAGAACGCAGTTCTCCCAAAATCCGATCCACTTTTTCTGGTAATAGCAGCAATCCACCCCCAACGTTTTTACGATAGATTCTAGGTGCTGGACAGCCCATATTTAAGTCAACTCCAGCAATATTATACTTGCAGAGTTCCTTCGCTGTTCTTACTAAATCTGGAATGCTTTCGCCAATCATTTGAGCAAAAACGGGGCGACCCGTGTCATTTTCGGTGATTGCTGCCAGAATGCTACGATTGAGCCTTGAGGTATCATTCACCCGGAAATACTCGGTGAAAAAGTAGTCAGGGCTACCGTAGTGGGCAATCACCTTCATAAACCAGAGGTTTGTTACATCCTGCATAGGCGCAAGAGCCGTTAAGGGTAGGTCTGGATGCAGCGATTGGGGGAGCGATACCTGGGATGACATAAAAATGAAGAGCGTTCGACAAAACTTCACTCTATCAAAAAATGCTTACCGAAGAAAGGCAGAGGGCAAAAGGCAGAAAATATAAGCCTAACAAAGTTTTTGAGCCAGGCAAAGAAGATTTAATGACCATAATGGGCTGCTGTGGGGTTAAAACCAACGGCGGCGATTTGGTATCCTAGAGGCGATCGCACTAATAATATCCACAAGAAAACGGCTAGCATTAACGCAAGTATTATGCCTGCATGTGCTAAACTTTGGGGTAAAATAAAAGGCAAGTATGCGTTCTTTGGCAATTAATGGCGAATAAGGACTAGGTGCGCCTGTTGCTTTTAAGGGGTTCTGCACCAAGTAGCTAACTAAATTCACCGCGATGTAATTTGGTAATAGAGTAGTGATGGCTTCATTTACTCCTCGAACAGCTTTTAGATAACCAGGTATCCAACCCCAAAGCACATCAAAGAGAAATCCAGCAACAAGTGCTAAGGGAATGTGTATGACAGCAGGTATTCCTTGCACATATAACCCGATTAAAGCACTACCCAACGCACCGAGGTAAATTTGTCCTTCACCATCGGTATTAAATTGACCAGCCCGCAATGCGACTAATATCCCTAAACTGGTGAATAATAGGGGTAGCAACTACCCAAATTACACCAACAACAGACTCAATACTATTAGTAAAAGGGATTGCCAATTGAAGAATTGCTACATAAAACCTTCTGAGACTGGGCTAGGTGTCGAATTGGAATTTTAATGACAAATTCTGCTCCCTGACCTGGATTAGAAATACATGTTAATGAGCCACCATGTTGTTCCTCGACGATTTGATAGCTAATTGACAGTCCTAAACCTGTACCTTTACCCGCAGGCTTAGTGGTGAAAAAAGGATCAAATAATCTTTTTTGAGCTTCTTCTGATATTCCTAAACCATTATCGATAATCCTAATCACAACATATTCTGCTTCCAAAACTTCCGTGTGAATTAAAATGGTAGGAAAAATAAAATATTTATCATTAATTATTAACTCTTCTAGAGCATCGATTGCATTACTAAGAATATTCATAAATACTTGGTTCATTTTTCCTGCACAGCACTCGACTTGTGGTAAACTCCCATATTTTTTAACAATATTAATAGATTGATTATTTACTTTTTCTTTCAGACGATATTCAAGAATATTTAAGGTGCTATCAATGCCTTCATGAATATCTACTATTTTAAGTTCTGATTCATCATGGCGAGAAAAATTACGGAAAGACTTGACAATATTACTAATTCTTTGCGCTCCCATTTCCATTGAAGAAAGTAGTTTTGGTAAATCTTCAATCAGAAAATATAAGTCAATTTCTTTGATACTCTTTTCAATATCTTTAGTAGGATGAGGATACTGAACTAAATAAAGCTGTATTAGCTTTAGTAAGTCATGAATATAGTGATTAGCATGATGGATATTGGCATAAATAAAATTGATTGGATTGTTAATTTCATGAGCAATACCTGCGACTAACTGACCTAAAGTAGCTAATTTTTCTGCCTGTACAAGCTGAACTTGAGCTTTTTGTAAAATTTGGAGAGTGTGAGCAAGTTCTTCAGTTCTTTCTACTACACGCTGCTCTAAATCCTGAGTCAGATGCTGTAAGGCAGTTTCTGCTGCAATACGCTGCTCATTTTCTTGTTTTAAATGGATATTTTGTTGCTCCATTGCTATGGTTGCATTTCGCAGCTGTACATGAACTTGAACACGAGCTAGTACTTCTGCTTGTTGAAATGGCTTGGTGATATAGTCTACAGCACCTAGTGATAACCCTCTGACTTTATCTACAGAATCACTAAGAGCTGTCATAAAAATAATGGGTATATCTTTTGTGTTGGCATTAGCCTTTAATCGACGACAGGTTTCAAATCCGTCAATTCCTGGCATCATTACATCTAACAAAATTAATGTTGGTATATTGTATTCAACTTGTTTGAGGGCGCTTTCTCCATTAGTTGCCACTGCAACTTCAAATCCAGCATCTGTTAGAGCGTCGGAAAGCACTTCTAAATTAGCAGGAATATCATCAACAATTAAAACTACAGTTGTATCGTGGAGATGCATTATTAAGTCCTACCAGACAAATCCTTAATTAAATTTAAAAAAATCCATTTATAAAATATTAAAATTAGTCTATTTTAATAAATTCATGAATGAATTCTTGAATTTTTTCAATTTGAAATTCTTGAGATAATTGATAAATCATTTTTGAGAACAAAATAAACTCTTGATTATTTTTTGTTAACAAATCTAATTCTTTTTTAATAGATTGAATTCGTCCTTGTAAAGCTAACCTATATAATTTATACAGAACATCTTCAGGAGGAGCTACTATTTTACATTCCTGAAATGACAAATTATGTTTTTCAATCTCTAAAGTACAAATATCTGCTGTTTTATTTTCATCTTGTTGATCATAAATCCATTGCAGGTTTAAATGCTGTTGGAGTTTTTCTAGCAAATCAAATGCTTGTATAGGTTTGGCAAGAAAGTCATTCCCACCAGCATCTAAACTTTTCTGTATGTCAGTATTATAAACATTGGCTGATGAAACTATAATTGTTACGTTTTTTAAAGCTGGAGAACTACGCAAATTTTGTATTAATCTTAATCCGTCTGTTACAGGCATAAGAATATCAGTAATTATTAGGTCAGGTTTAAAATTAAATACTTTTGCTAAAGCTTCTTGAGAATCACTGCATTCTACAACATAAAATCCAAGATGTTCTATTAAATTAACGACTACTGAACGACTTTCCCAACGTTCATCTATGATTAAAATTTTTCGTTTTGGTCCCTGGAAGCCAACAATAGTTCCTTGTAAAAATTTAGATTTTTCCGTCCATTCTTTGGCCTCAGGTAACTCTATATCAAACCAAAAAGTACTGCCTTTATTTAATTGCGTTTGCACTTTCAAATTGCCACCCATCATAGCAACAATTTTCTGACTAATCGTTAAGCCTAGTCCTGTTCCTTCTGATTGCTTTTTAATATCACCAACCTGCTCAAACGGTAGAAATATTTTTTCTAGTTCCTCACTCGTCATACCTACACCAGTATCTTCAACTTGAAAACGAATCCGATACAGTGGTGATTTTCCCTGATTGTTACTTCCCAAACTTTCTTGTTTAACCATAAATTTCACTGAACCTTTGTCGGTAAACTTGATAGCATTACCTAATAAATTAATTAATACCTGACGTAATCTTTTTTCATCAGCATGTATACCTAGAGGTAACTTATTATCAGCTTGATATATAAATTCAATATGTTTTTGTTCAGCCTTAATCAGAAAAATTTCAGAAACATCTTGTAGAAAAGAATAAAAACTAAAGCTCGTTGGATATAGTTCTATCTTCTGAGCTTCGATTTTAGCAATATCAAGAATATCATTGATTAAAGTTAATAGATGTGAGCCACTTTGATTAATAACACGTATCCCTTTTTGCTGTTTTTCAGTGAAATTATTGGAATTTTGGAGGATTTGAGCATAGCCCAAGATACCGTTGAGAGGAGTACGAAGTTCATGGCTTATATTAGCAAGAAATTCGTTCTTGGCTTTGCTGGCATTATCAGCCGCTTCTTTAGCTGCCTGTAGTTCAGCTGTGCGTTTTTCTACTCTAAATTCTAACTCTTCATTTGTTTTTGCTAGAGCAGTGAAAGATTCTCGCAACTCTTGGGCCATTTTGTTAAACAAATATGCAAGACGACCTAACTCATCTTGTCGTGTTACATCAAGTGCAATATTCAAATTGCCATTAGCTATACTTTCAGTTGCTGCCATTAATTTAGTTAATGGAGAGGAAATTTGGTAACCTAAAATCAAAAAAACTACGGCAATTTCAATTAATAGTGAGGTTATCCCCGAAAAGATTATTAATCTCACAGTTATAAATGCTTTCTTTTCTAAAATTGATTTAGGCAATACAGTAACTAAATACCAATCCGGCCCTTCAATCTTAGTGATTGCTAAATACTCATTATTCTTTGGGTTATCAATAACAACTTGATTACGAGTTTTTTTCTTAACTAGTTCAAAAATATTATTTAGATGCTCATTTTGAGACTTGAGTATATTGAAGTTACCATTTTGTTTTTGAATACTTTTCATTAGGTTGGGATGAGCTAGCAAACGCCCATCTCCTCGAAAAATCATGTTGTAAGTACCTTCTAGAGCATCATTAATTGTGCGGTTTTGCAAATCACCAATTAAAATATCATGTCCAATTGTAGCAATGTGTTTGCCATCCATATCAACAGGTGTAACACAAGAAGTCATCCAAGCCTTGGCTACTTTATCGTAATAAATTCCTGTCCAGACAGTTTCACGTTTTGGATTATGGACTTTATCAGTAATGTAAAAAGACTCATCATCTGTGACTCGAAAAGATTCATCATGTGGTGCATTTTGTACCCAAGGATAACTAGGCATATAGATAGCAATTCCATTTTCAGGAATTTGCATATAGGTATTGATAAAGCGATTCCGCCATGCAGGCCCATAAGCACTAAGTTCATCAAAATAAGCCATGACACGTTGCCTAATATCAGAATTAATATCGACGTTTTTACCAAGAAATACTCCTGGGTGTCGTTGAATATCAAATTTATTGGGATCATTGCGAATAGTGCCGTCTGCCATTCTCACAAATAGTTGATCGAATTCAAATTTAGGATCTCGACTACTATTTGCTTTTAGTCTTTGTAACAAAGCCTGCTTAAGTAGTCCATGATTTTCTTCAGCTATAATAAAAATTACCTTTTCGCGTTGCGCTCGAAGTTGGACATATTTCTCAACCTCAGTTAATGCCTCAGCCGTAATTTTAGAAATCATTTGGAAATAAGCAATTCCAGTAGATACAACAATCACCCCTCCAATGCTGATTGCAGTTGTGATGAGCGTTTGTTGTGTGAGCGAAGCTGTATACTTACCTTGAGCATGATTACTGGACTGAGGTACAGATATTCGCATTTTTAACCAATTCATCCAGTTTTTGCTCATTTTCACAGTTTCACATCCTTATTTTTTAAGTAGTGTGTATGTTAGCGACTTTGATGATCGCACTACGTTTAGAATTTACTGACTGACACATTCAGATTTTTTAAGTTTTCAGAAAAAACTAAATGTTTCCATTTACTACTTGATACAGGAGCTTGTAAATAACCAGTTTGGATGAAATACGAAAAGTAAGCCTGTAGTAATTCCTCGTTTGCTGGGGGACAATAAATAGAGTTGTTATTCAGTTCATTATGGGTACTTTCACATTTAAACTGAAATACTCCTAATAATTTTTGAACAAAATTAGGTGTTAAAACACTTACTAGAGGAGATAATGAATTTTCTGAATTGCATTTGATGAGTTGTGATAATCTGTCATACCAGACTTGATAGGAAACTCTTTGTAGTGAGTAACCTATATTTTCCATCCAGTTTACAAGCTGTCTCCACTCAATAGGTTCAGGATTAACTATGTATAAAACTTTACCACATATTTTGTGTTGGTGTGATAGATGTGCGATCGCCTGACTGACATAATCTACTGGTACAAGGTTTAATACTGCCTCTAGTTCAGGAACAATACCCATTTGAATGCAACTATTAATCATCCTTGCTAAGAAACTTGTTGTTGAGCAAATACCTGTTTTACTATGTCCCGTAATGTTGCTAGGTCGGTAGATGGAACAGGGCAAGCCTCTCGAATGTGCCATCATGACTAACTGTTCAGCAATATATTTGCTTTGTGCATAACCACTATGAAGATGCGTGTCACAAGCAACAGTATTCGTATCTTCTTCTCTGACTATTGCTATACCATTCTTCGTTGATGACAGAACATCGACGGTAGAAATAAAATGCAGAGGCTTAATTTTATTTTGACTGGCTAGACGCAAAACTTCCTGAGTTCCTAAAACATTCATACTTTCTAAGGCTGAATAGGGATACACCATATTCACAGATGCCCCACAGTGATAAATAATGTCTATTTTTTCTGCTAACCTAGAAAACTGTTGTGCTTCTAGCCCTAAAAGTGGCTTGCTTAAATCTCCTACAACCGGAATAATTCTATCCCTTAGGTCTTCTTGCCAGAGTTGATAAAGCTTCAATCGGCTGATAATTCTGACTCTAGCTTCTTCAAGACTGCTAGCACGAACTAGACAATAAATATCTGCTCTAGTTTGTTGCAGCAGATCGTAAAGTAAAAAAGCACCTAAAAACCCAGTAGCACCAGTTAAGAAAAAATTTAGTACAGGTTCGCTCAGAGTGTTTCGTGGCTGAATAGAAGAGTCTAGTAATATTTCTTTTTCTAAAGGGTTGGTTGGCTGAATTACGATTTCTGTTTGACTTAGAGCTGTAATGGTTTGTGCAAGACCTGCAACTGTTGGTAAATTTAGAAAGTTTTCTAAGGTGATATCTAACTGAAATGTTTGTCTTAGTTCAACAATTAGTTGAATAGTTAATAAAGAGCTTCCTCCTAATTCACAAAAAGTATCGTCAATAGAAATTAGCTCTATTCCTAGCAAATGAGTCCAAATTTCAGCTAGTTGTTTTTCTAATGAGGTACGGGGTGCAATATAATTTTCTGACTCTCTTTGAAAGTATTTAGGGACAGGTAAGGCACGGCGGTCAATCTTGCCATTGAGAGTCAAGGGTAACTCATCCAGCAGAAAAAACGCTGAAGGAATCATATAGTTAGGTAACTTCTGACGGAGAAAACTACGCAGAGCTTTGGGGCTGATATCTTGTAGTTGTCTATCTCCAACAGAATTTGGGACTACATAACTAATTAGTCGCTGGCTACCAAGTACATCTTCACGGGTAACAACGATCGCTTGATTAACTGCTGGGTGTTCATTCAAACGCGCCTCAATTTCTCCTAGTTCAATCCGAAAGCCACGAATTTTGACTTGATGATCGATGCGACCTAAAAACTTAAGATTACCATTGGGCAAATAAACAGCGAGGTCTCCTGTTTTATAAAGTCTTGACCCTGGTTCATTGCTAAAAGGATTGATGACAAATTTATCATTTGTTAACTCTGGAGAGTTAAGATAACCACGGGCTACACCTGCTCCAGTAATATAAATTTCACCTTCAGCCCCATCAGCTACAGGGTTCAGTCGGGAGTCGAGTAAATAGATTTGGGTATTTGCAATTGGACGACCAATTGATGGAATTTGGTTTCCCCCTTTCTGTATTAAGGCAACAGTAGAATAAGTGGTATCCTCTGTAGGGCCATAAAGATTGAATACTTGTTGAATATGTTCTAGCTGATAAAGTTGTTGCACAAGGGCATTTTGCAATGGTTCACCTGCTAAGTTAATGGTATTCACCGATGAAGGAATACCATTCATTCGGAGTAATGCAGAAATCACCGAAGGTACCGTATTAATCAACGTTACTTGCGATGCTGCTGGCAAATTGGGTAACTGTAGCGCATCTTGAGCCAAAATTACTTTACCACCATAACTCAGAGTCACAAATAATTCAAAAATCGATAGATCAAAACATAATGATGTTGAGCATAGTACTCCCTTTAATTGTTCAGGAGTAAAAAGTTTTCTTGCCCAGTTAATTAGGGCAACTGTATTACGATGCTCGATTGCTACGCCTTTAGGTTTACCTGTAGATCCAGATGTATAAATTATATAAGCTAGATTGTGAGGTTGGGTTTCACATATTGGGTTATCTACAGACTGTTGTGCAATTTTTTGCCAATTATCATCTATACAGACAGTTTGTGCTTGATGTTGAGGAATTGACTCTAGTAAATGTTGTTGCGTTAATAAAATAGGAATTTGAGTATCTTCAATCACGAAGGCTAAACGCTCTTTGGGATAAGTAGGGTCAAGGGGAACATACGCTCCACCAGCTTTTAAAATACCTAGTAGTGCAATAACCATGTCTAGCGATCGCTCTACACACACTCCAACTAAAACTTCTGGTTTAACTCCTAGTTTCCTCAAGTAGTGTGCGACTTGGTTCGCTTTTTGGTTAAGTTCTTGATAGCTTAACTTCTCATTTTGAAAAATAATTGCTGTCGCATGAGGAACACTAGCGACTTGAAATTGTATGAATTGATGAATCAAAGCAAAATCAATTTTTTCCATAGAACTATCTCTAAACCTTAGATTTCAATGAAGTCTTAAGATCGGCAAAACGTTAATGTGTTATTTACTCTAGAATTGGCAGACACCCAGATATATTTTTACTAAATCAAATGTTTATATATTTATAGATTAATGCTAAGGCATAATTAGAAATTGGTTTTACATAAACTACAATATTAGCTAACAAATAATCTCTAGATTGCCTATGTTCAAATATAAATAATCAACAGATAAGCTAATATTTCATTTATCATTGTATATAAAGTTATCTTTGGATGATAGGGTAATATTTCTATATTTTATTATTTATAAAAATTAGATATTTAGTTTACATCAAATATTATTCTTAAGTAATTTTCCTGATTGATTAAAATATATTTATAAAATTCAAGTAAAATTAAATATATTTTTTATAAAAAACAGTAGTAATAAACAAACAGATTATAATTTACAATGTCTTTGTGAACTTGAATGTAACTCTATAAAAGTATTGTAAAATTTTTGCAAGGCTTGAATCAAAATATAAATTATGCGATTATATCAAGCTTGTAAGGCACACTTTTGTCGATTTTAAATGATGACATTAATCAATTAGAACGGTTTATTAATTCTGGGGCTGCGGAAATTCTGCAATTTATCACCCCTATATCAGAAGACTGAAACTAGAAGATTTGACAGTTAAGGGTTGCAGCAACTGCATATATCCAGATGTTCATAAATGCGATCGCTAGGCAGTGTGTAATCCCAAGATTACCGAAAGCCCTACTGATGTAGAGCAATTCTATTTGAGTTGTGAAAAATATAGATTAGGAAACGAACCGCCAAGGACGCCTTCTCTGCGAGAGGCTTCCGCCAATGCGTAGCGTCTCGTAGAGAAGGACGCAAAGGAAAGAAAAAAGAGAGATATAATTTCACGAATGATTTAGGACTGCTATAGAGGCTATTGGAGCGATGATAAGTAGCGTGTTGTTGGGAAACCTAGCGTGAAGATTCTGAAAGTGCGATCGTCTGCTGTTTTTTACAGTCATAGATAACCCAAGATAACAGAAGCTTGTACCCTATAAATAGACTGTTGAGGCTGCTATTAAAAAAAGTACAATCACATGGTTGATTCTGATAAATTTCTGTACTATCGGAGCGTGCGCTCTATCGATATGCTCCAAGGTGTAATTATTTCTATCCTATTGCACTCAATTTTATTAATAGGGAGCAAATATTGGTACAGAGCTTTGATACGTGAGCCGAAGCAAGAAATTGCCCAAGAGACTCCAATCGAGGTAGTTGAAGTTCCTGCTAATAAAACAGATATACCTCCTAAAACCTCATTTCGGGCTACCAAAAACTCTATTGCTGGTGGTAAAGCTTTGCCAAAAAGACCTGTTTCCGCGATGAAGTCAGCGAATCCTACAGAATATAAAGGCTATAACAATCGTTCTTCTGACTTAACAGCCTCATCTCCAGCAGAGGTTTTCCAAACAAGACGGCAGCAGAAAAGAGAATTACCAAATATATCTCGTCAACAACCACAATTTAAATCTCAAAAAACAATATCAGCATCAGTAAGCGAGGCACAACTACCTAACTCTAAAAAAATTGCAGTAGCACCAATGGCTAGACCATTACCAGTTCCACTTCTTAAAACAGCGCCCAACCCAAAGCCAATACCTTCAGCACATACAACCACAGTACAAACCCCTGATTTTAAGAAAATTGCAGTAGCACCACTTTTTAAAACAGTACCTTTGACAAAACCTTTAGCGCCCAGCCCAAAGCCAATAGCTTCAGCACGTACAACCACAGTACAAACCTCTGATTATAAGAAACTTGCAGTAGCACCACTTTTTAAAACAGTACCTTTGACAAAACCTTTAGCGCCCAACCCAAAGCAAACAGCCTTAGAACGTACAACTACCGTACAAGTGCCTAATTCTAAGAAACTTGCAGTAGCACCACTTTTTAAAACAGTACCTTTGACAAAACCTTTAGCGCCCAACCCAAAGCAAACAGCCTTAGAACGTACAACTACCGTACAAGTGCCTAATTCTAAGAAAATTACAGTAGCACCAACGACTACACCATTACCAGTAACACAGGGAAAAACAGCGATTGAAAGAGCTACGACATTACCAGTACCCAGCAACCCTAAGAAGTTAGGGCAATCCACAACTAGATTAAGTGCGCGAACACCTACCCAAGCTCAGTCATCTCTAAAAACAGGTGCAGCAAGTTTGTTGGGTGGTACTGTGGGTATATCTAGTCAGAATTATCGTGGTGATGATCTGGCAGCCTTGCCTAATTCCAACCGCGATCGCCAAGCTACTTCTGGTATTGATGCCCGCAGTCAAGATGTAGACCTCACCGCTTACTTAAACCAACTAAAGCAACGCGTTCGGCAGCAATGGCTACCAGGAATGAGCCAATCTAATCGGCGAACGGTGCTTAATTTCACTATTAACCGTTCAGGTCAAGTTAGCAATCTCAATATTGCACAAACCTCTGGATTCAGTGTAACTGATGAAATAGCACTCAATGCTATACAGCGATCTGCACCTTTTGCACCTTTACCCACAGAATATCCTAAGAACCATCTTGATATCGAATTTACGTTTGATATCAATGTTTATGGCGAACTAAATTTATGGAGAGATGGCGGTTAAAACAATTCGCAATGGGCTTCGCCCCGCTACACTAACGCAATGGGCAACTCTTGGAGACGCTAAAAGCGAACGCCCCGCTACAATAACGCAATTACGTTTTGCGTTAGCGAGTCTGCGAGCATCCGGGGATTTAGACCCCGACCCAAAACGGGCTGCCCTTCTTAAGCAGGGGACTTAAATCCCCAAAGTTCGTTAATAGCAGGCAAATAGAGTGCTGGCTGGCGATATCAAAGCTTGTCGGGTTTAGTGCTGCCTAGTCTTGTTGGCATGATGCAGCCGCCCTGCCTGCAACGCTAGCTTATCCTAACCGTGTCGATGGGTACATAATTATATATATATATTTGGCAATTTTTTTTGTAACGAATTTATGCAAAGCTGTAAAAGAAAAATGCTTTGTTAAACGTTATCTATGAAGATCCATAAAGTTTCTACTACTCCTTTAAGCGACCAAAAGCCCGGTACTTCTGGGCTGCGGAAAGCAGTTAAGGCTTTTCAGCAGCCCCACTACCTAGAAAATTTTATCCAATCCATCTTCGATTCTGTAGGCGACTTGCGTGGGCAAACCCTAGTCCTGGGCGGTGATGGTCGTTATTACAATCGCCAAGCCATTCAAATCATTTTGAAAATGGCTGCGGCCAATGGCATTGGGCGAATTAAAGTTGGTCAACACGGGATTTTGTCTACTCCTGCAACTTCCGCTATTATTCGCAAGTACCAGGCTATTGGTGGCATCATCTTGTCTGCTAGCCATAATCCGGGCGGGCCAAATGGTGACTTTGGTGTGAAATATAACATTAGCAACGGTGGGCCAGCCCCGGAAAAGGTGACAGAGGCGATCTACGATCGCAGCAAAGTAATTGATAGCTACCAAATTCTAGAAGCACCAGATGTAGATTTAGAAACTTTAGGTGAGTCACATTTGGGAGAGACGGTAGTTGAGGTGATTGACTCCGTGCATGATTATCAAGAGTTAATGGAGTCCCTGTTTGATTTTGATCGCATTCGTGAACTATTAACAAAAGGAAATTTTCAGATCAGTATCGATGCTTTACATGCAGTGGCTGGCCCTTATGCCCATGCTATTTTCGAGGAACGTTTGGGCGCACCTGTGGGAACTGTACGTAATGGTACACCCTTAGAAGACTTTGGCGGCGGACATCCTGACCCAAATCTGGTTTATGCCCATGAGTTAGTGGATATTTTATACGCAGAGGATGCGCCAGATTTTGGTGCAGCTTTTGATGGAGATGGCGATCGCAATATGATCTTAGGGCGTAAGTTCTTCGTCACCCCTAGCGATAGCCTCGCAGTGTTAGCCGCAAACGCCAAACTAGTCCCTGGTTATAGTGCAGGTTTAGCTGGGGTAGCGCGATCAATGCCTACTAGCCAAGCAGTAGATCGAGTTGCTGCTCAGATTGGGATTGAATCCTATGAAACACCTACTGGCTGGAAGTTTTTCGGCAATCTTTTAGACGCCGGGAAAGCGACTCTCTGCGGTGAAGAAAGCTTTGGTACTAGCTCTAACCATATCCGCGAAAAAGATGGGCTATGGGCTGTGCTGTTTTGGCTGAATATCCTAGCAGTCCGACAACAATCTGTTGAGCAGATTGTCCGGGAACACTGGCAGACTTATGGACGCAATTATTACTCTCGCCATGACTATGAAGAGATACAGACAGGGCCTGCTAACACTTTAATAGAAAGACTGCGTTCTTTGTTGCCAACTCTCAAAGGCAAGCAATTCGGTAACTATCAAGTTGAATACAGTGATGACTTTAGTTATACCGATCCTGTTGATGGTAGCGTTAGCGATCGACAAGGTGTTCGCATTGGCTTTACCGATGGTTCTCGAATTGTGGTGCGACTTTCTGGTACGGGTACTCAAGGTGCAACCCTAAGGGTTTATATAGAAAGCTACGAGCCAGATCCCAGCAAACATGACCTTGATCCACAAGAAGCGCTTGCTTCTTTAATTACTATTGCCCAGGAGATAGCCCAGATCCGCGAACTTACAGGACGGGAAAAGCCAACTGTAATCACCTAGTGTCGCAGGGCGGAAGTCAACAGTCAACAGTCAAAAGTTTTGGCGTTGCTGATTTCATGTATAAAAATGATTCTGCATGATATCAAAATCCTTGTAGAGACGTTGCAATTGCTAGTCTCTACATCTGGATTCATATTGCAATTTAGCAACGCCTATTTTTCAATAACCTTAAATTTTTTAGCCCTCATGAACACGAGGGAGACACCATTGCTTTAAAAGCGATCGCCTTAAGTCTGCATTGCAGACTGGAAAGGCTCAAGATGGCTAATATTTTAAGACAAAACCCTTTTTTTCGAGTTCTTGCTCTCGTGCTACAATAATTATTCAATAAAAGTAAATAGTCATTAAAAAGCTGTTGGCAAAATTTTCGCTGTAGGAAATGTGTAGATGGGAGATGAGTGGAAGGAGAAAAATACCAAAATTATTACTAATTGTAGATTGATTTCCCATTAAGACTGTAGCCAGAGGGAGTAGTTTTGCAAGACTACTTAAACAATGCAATAATAAATTTCACTCTTTAACTAAGCCGATGGTGCAATGACGAGAGTTTATCAATTAAATTAATCTATTTACACATATTATTAGTTCCTCGCTAATTTCTGAATTTGAGAACTGAATTTTTACTATACTTTTCAAGTATTACTTGTTCATTTAGGTACTCCTATGAAAAAATTGATTAAAGGTTTGCGCGAGTTTAAAAGTAGTTATTTTTCTGCCAATGAAGAACTGTTTGAACAACTTTCTCATGGTCAAAAGCCCAGAGTACTATTTATTACTTGTTCCGATTCGCGTATCGATCCAAACCTAATTACACAAGCTGGCTTAGGGGAATTATTTGTTATCCGTAATGCGGGTAATATTATTCCGCCATTTGGTGCGACTAATGGCGGTGAAGGGGCAACAATTGAATATGCTATTCAAGCATTAGATATTCAACAAATTATTGTCTGTGGTCACTCACATTGTGGCGCTATGAAAGGGTTAATGAAGTTAGATAGCTTGCGGGTAGAAATGCCTCTTGTACATGACTGGCTCAAGTATACAGAGGCAACGCGACGATTGGTAAAAGACAATTATAGCCACTACGAAGGGGAAGAACTCTTAGAAATAATTATTGCTGAGAATGTGCTTACCCAAATCGAAAATTTACGGACTTATCCGGTGATTCACTCTAAGCTTTACCAAGGAAAACTCAATATTTATGCTTGGATTTATCAAATTGAGACAGGAGAAATTTTGGCATACGATTCAGAAAAGCACGCCTATGTCTTGCCTCAAAATCAGCTTTCTCCATCGGAGATAGATGAGACGTTACTTAGTCCGCCTTTAACTAGCAATGTGGAAATACATTTCACTAAAACTCAACAACGGGAATTTCAATCGTCCCCGGAACTTCCTACCGTACATGAATGGTTTCCAATGACAGTGCTTTCTCCAGAGCAAATGGAGCGAATTTATCGAGGCTCAACAAAAAAGTAAAACGGCAACAAGCAGTCAGTAATGGGCATTGCAGGAATAGTTACCCAGGCAGAAGCGCGTAGTACTGTTGCTACCTTATGCTGCGTGGATGCCAATTCTACTGCTTTGTTTATGCAAGAATTTTATAAAACCCTGAACAATAGACCTGCCTTGAAAATAGGGACTGGAGATTGGGGAATGGGGACTGGGGAAGAAATATTTTTATTCCTTCGTTGTGAACCGTGTTCATGGAGTCTCTTGCATAAATCAAAAATGAGGTTATTTAACGATACCTACGGCGGCAAGCTACGCACCGCTTGTCATAAATGCGGGTTACACAGCGCAAGCGATTTATGACAGTCAATCTTCGTCACGACTACCAGTGTGGATGAGCGTGTTCGCGTTAGCGTACCGCAAGGAAGGGGGCAAAAAAGTTCTTAAACTTTGACTTCCGCCTTGCGGTACTAGTGGTTTGTCTCATAAGTTCTGCTGGGTTAGAATTGAAACAGAGAGTTGAG